>JALYXG010000743.1 GCA_030947205.1 Chloroflexota bacterium | reverse complement strand
TAACCCACCATGCTTAACGCACAAGCGAAAGATCACGCTACCGGCTCCGCTATGACCCGCCCGTCATCATCGCGCCGCGCGATGGCGTTTCGTTGCAGAGATCCATCCGAAAACCACGGATCAGCCGGTCGTAGATATGGACGACGCGGCTGGCGATCACCGGCCAACTGAAGCGCTGCGCGGTAATCGTCGCTTGTTCGCCCAAATTCTCCCGCAATTCAGCGTCGGAGAGGACCGTCCGCAATCGCGCCGCGAGGGCATCCGGGTCATTGTGCGGCACGAGATACCCCGTGCGCCCATCGTCCACCGTAAATGCCAACCCACCGGCGCGCGAGGCGACAACGGGCGTGCCACAGGCCATCGCTTCGACCGCGACGAGACCAAACGATTCATAAAATGAGGGGACTGCGACGACATCCGCCGCCCGATAATAGTTTGGCAACTGTGCGTGGGGCACGGAGCCGACAAAATCAATTCGATCAAGGAGGTCCTGCGCGGCAACGCGCGCAATCAGTTTCTCGAACGCGGGTTCACCTTCCCCGCCGCCGACAAGCAGCAAACGCGGCGGCGCGGTTAGCCACATCTCGCGTCGCAGGCCGCACAGCGCGTCCACGAGTACATCAATCCCCTTGATCGGATCAATACGCCCGACGTAGAGGATGACCGGATCATTGAGCGGAATGTCGAGCGCCCGCCGCGCCGCCGCTCGGTCGCCGGGCCGAAAGAGGGTCGTGTCCACCCCCGCCGGGACGACGCACACCTTGCCCGGTTCCGCGCGATAGAACCACGTCATCTCCGCTTTCTCCTGCGGGTTGAACGCCATTACTGCGTCAACGCGATGCATCAGCCGCTGCTCGGCGACGACGCGCTGTGTCGCCTCGTTCTCCGATTCCGACCGCGCGACGTTGTTTTTCGCCTGCGCGAGCGTATGGAAGGTCATCAGCAAAGGCACGTCCCACCGGCAGCAGAGCGCGTCGCCGACGATACCCGAAAGCCAGTAGTGCGCGTGGATCAGATCATACGTCCGCTTATTCTCGCGCGACCATGCATCCACATCCGCCGCGAAGGCCGACAGATAGGGCACAAGCGACATTTTCTCCACATTGCCGAACGGCCCGCACGGCAACGCAATGAGCGTAACGCCCGGTTCGAGCAGCGTCACGGTCGGTGCATCGGCCTGCTCCTGGCGCGTGAAGATGTCTACCCGCGCGCCGCGCGCCGCCAGTTCGCGCGACAGTTCCCGGACATAAATATTCATGCCGCCCGCGCTCGGCCCGCCGATGCGCGCCAGCGGGCTGGTGTGGACGGCGAGCATCGCGACGCGGCGCACCGTCGAGGGCAACAGAAATGACTGATTCAGTGTCATACGATCTCCTCCGCCGCGCGCTCTTCGTCGGTCAAGTCGCGCACATCGGCGGGCAATTGAAAATTCGCTTCCGTCTCGGCGACCGCCCGATCCACGGCGTCGCGATCGTCCGATGCGATGACGCGCCAGATCGGTGTATCGGTCGCGCCGAAACGGTATTTGTACGCTTCATTGCCGCGCAGGAAATCGCAGAGCGTTAGTCCGTTGTTCGCGGCGTCCTCGATCACCATGCCGGTCAGCACCATGCCGGTGCTAATGCGAGCATACGCCGGATCGAAGCCGGAGTTGTAGACGAGCGAGCGACCATCGGCGACAAAGGTGAACATCGCAGCGACGGGCGCGCCCTCAATATCGAGGAAGTACAGCCGCAGCCATCCTGCGTCCGCCACCGCGCCGGTCATGTCGCGAAAAAATTGCTCGACATCCGGCGTCAGGAATCGTTCCTTGTCCGGCGCACTCAAACGATGGAGGCGAAAGAAGGCGGGGAGGGCGGCGAGGGCCTCGTCGCGCCCGGAAAGGATGCGGAGCGCGCCGGTCGGGGCGTCCCGCTCGAAGTTCCGCGCCTTGCGCTTCACCTCGTGCCGCTCTTTTTTCGGTAAACTTCGCAGATACGCATCGAACGAGCCACCGAGCCGCACGACCGGGCACACTTCTTCCTGCACGATGCGGACGGTGGTCATCTCCGACAATTGTTCAACGATGGCCGCGTGAGAGGGCGACCATTGCGGCACGCAGTGCAGATCGAGCGCGTCCCAGCGTTCCCGGATGCTCGCCAGATGTGCGATCACCGCCGACCAGACGCGCCGCACATCGCGTTCGCTCGCGACGATGTCGAGGTAATCCGTCACATCCGCGCCGCCCATCAATTGGATCGTGCGACCGAGCGCAGTGTGCCGGAGGACGAGCGGCGCAATGCCGATCACCGCTCCCGTTTCATCCCGCACCGCGAGCAGGAGCGATTCGGCATCGTCGCCGAAGACCCGGTACCACGCCTCCGCCCAGGCGATGGACTGAAACGGGAGCGGCGTAATCGCGGCGGGCAGCAAGGTAGCCCACGGTTCGCGAAGCGCGTCGAACGACGCTTCCACGACGTGCAAACTTCCGATCTCCGCTATTGCCCCTGCCTGAGTCAACCGCCGCCTCCGACGCGTGCCGTATAAGCCGTCGTGCAACTGAAACGCACGAATGGGGCCACTATTCCCGATTTGGCCTTTATCCTTCGGGCTGCAACAGGCCGTAGCCACCATTGCGCCGCCGGTACACGACATTGACGTGGCCTGTCCGCACATTGATAAAGGCGAAAAAGGCGTGACCGAGCAATTCCATCTGCTCCACCGCCTCGTCCACGTCGAGCGGCTTCGACGAAAATGTCTTGGTGCGCAGGATCGTGGCCTCCGCGACGGTCTCGTCCGCATCGGCATCCGCTTCCATGACAGGCAGGGGCGGTTCGCCCTCGTGGTGGCCGTAGCGACGGCTCTTCCACTTGCTCCGATACCGGACGATCTGCCGTTCCATCTTCGTGGCGAC
>JALYXG010000764.1 GCA_030947205.1 Chloroflexota bacterium | reverse complement strand
ATCATCGCATCGGCATTGTCCGGCACCCGCGCGAAGAGCCGCGTTGCCCGCCTGCGCCCGGCGACACGCGTCGCCGCGTCCAGCAACGCCGACCACGCCGCGTCGCGCACCTCCGCCGAACCGATGCGGTCTTTCCGGCCATACGCAAGATACACGACATCCCAGGTGTGGCTGTCCCGCCGGGGCCGCGCTTGCGCGTAAGCGTGGATACCGCCATCCTTGACGAGCACGAATGTCCAGACATTGCCGAGCCACGGGATGATACCGCGCACCGCCGTCCGAATCGGCCGCAAACCGGCGATGATCCCTTCCGGCATGTCGAGCCGTGCGGTTTCGCCGCGCAATCGCCGCATCGCGGGCAAATCGGCCCAGTGTACCGGGCGAATTGAATAGGGGCTGCGCTGTGGCGGGGAAATCAGTGTGTCCTTACGTTGACGAGTTCTCGTCATCCGCCGTGTCCTCGATGGTGTCAAACCGCCCGCAGCCCAAGTATAACCGAGAACACGCGTTCCGGCTAGGGGTGTACGTACATCTTCATCAAATGCTTACATCGGCGCTGTTCCGGCTGTTCATGCGCCCAAACGACGCACACTTCATGCCACCGTGCGGGAACGTTACGCGGCGCGAGTGGGTGCAACGATTTCGTCAACGAAATACCGATGCAACCGGTCATCGTTCGTCAGTTCCGGGTGGAATGATGTGGCGAGCAGGTTTCCCTGACGGGCAGCGACGATCCGGCCGTCTGCGAGTTGCGCGATCACCGCTGTGTCCGCGCCGACCGCGTGGATCAGCGGCGCGCGGATGAAGATCGCGCGGAAGGGCGCCGCGCCGATTGGCGGGATCGTGAGGTCCGCTTCGAATGAGTCGAGTTGCCGCCCGAACGCATTGCGCTCGACGACGATGTCCATGACGCCGATGAGCGGCTGGCGCAACCCACCAATGTCGTTCGCCAGCAGGATCATCCCGGCGCACGTCCCCCAGATCGGGAAGCCCGCCCGTGCCCGAGCGCGAATCGGCTCATCCAGACCATACTGCACCATCAACTTGCCAATCGTTGTGCTTTCGCCGCCCGGCATAATCAGACCGTCCAGCCCGTCGAGATCGCGCGGCAGACGCACCTCGCGCACCTCAAAGCCCAGCCGCTCCAGAGCATGCACATGCTCAATGAATGCCCCCTGCAAGGCGAGTACACCAATCGTCGTCATGATGATTCTCCTACCTAACCCCCCGGCCCCCTTCCGTTCCTTGGCGTGGGAAGGGGGAGGGGACTCGCTGCAAGATCGGGGCATTTGGCAAACACCACGGCATTGCGACGAGGCACCCCCTTCCCACGCCAAGGAACGGAAGGGGACCGGGGGTTAGGTCTATTTACCAGCCGCGCGTCGCCATCAGCGATTCCTGCGGCAGTTTGCCGATCTCGAGGCCGCTCATCGCGTCGCCAAGGCCACGCGATACTTCGGCGATGATGCTCGCATCGCGGAAGTGCGTCACCGCCTCGACAATCGCCTTACCGCGCCGCGCCGGGTCGCCGCTCTTAAAGATGCCGGAGCCAACAAAGACGCCTTCCGCGCCCAACTGCATAACGAGCGCAGCATCGGACGGAGTCGCGACGCCGCCCGCGCAGAAGAGCACAACGGGCAATTTGCCGTTCTTCGCCACCTCGCGCACCAGTTCGTACGGCGCGCCGAGGTCCCGGGCCATCGTCATGTGCTCCTCCGGCGGCGCAACGCTCAGACGGCGAATCATGTCGGTGATCGCGCGCAGGTGGCGCACCGCCTCGACGATATTCCCCGTGCCCGGTTCGCCCTTCGAGCGGATCATCGCCGCGCCCTCACCGATCCGGCGGAGCGCCTCGCCGAGGTCGCGCGCACCGCAAACGAACGGCACATCGAATCCGTGCTTCTCGATGTGGTACTGCTCATCGGCCGGCGTTAGCACTTCGCTCTCGTCAATATAGTCCGCGCCGAGCGCCTGCAACACCTGCGCCTCGACGAAATGGCCGATGCGCGCCTTCGCCATCACGGGGATCGAAACCGCCTCCATGATGCCCCGGATCAGATCGGGATCGCTCATCCGCGCGACGCCGCCCTGCGCGCGAATGTCCGCCGGCACGCGCTCCAGCGCCATCACCGCGCACGCGCCCGCTTCCTCGGCGATCTTCGCCTGCTCTGCATTGACGACATCCATGATGACGCCGCCCTTGAGCATCTGCGCCAGCCCAGCCTTGGTCGTCCAAGTGGATTTCGCGACCCCGTTCTGATGCCCGTTCGTCTCGCTGTGACCGTTTGTACTTGTCATTGCGTCCCCTCCGGCTGTCAGTGGATACATTCGCACCGCATAGAGGGATTGTACGCGATCATGCAGTACAATTGCAATCAAATTCGCGCATCATTCTAGATTGTATCTATTGCACCTATGCGCACGGGTTTGCCAACAAAGAATGCAAAATGACGGTAGCGTAGGCTAATGAACCTTTACAACTTAACTCGGTAATGGTACGATGATCGGAACCGCAGCATGGAAAGGAGCCGATCATGCACCGACGCACCCTCGTTCTCACCGAGACGCAGCAGGCGGCACTGGTC
>JALYXG010000695.1 GCA_030947205.1 Chloroflexota bacterium | reverse complement strand
CATACCATCCCGCACGAAGGCACAGAGCCACTTCACGAGTGCTTCGATGTCTCCGAGATGTCCGGTTTCGAAGGGGCTGTGAGTGTAGCGAGCGGGGAAGGCGATCATCGCGGCGGGGATGTCCGCTTTCATGAAGGCCGCGCCATCGCTGCCGAATGAGCCGAAGACAGCGTGCTGGATCGGGATACCCGCCGCTTCCGCCGTCCGCTCCAATGCGGCAGTCAGCGTGTAGTCATAATGCGTGAGCGCGTCCTTGTGAACGAGCAGGGGGCCACCGCCGAGGCGGACGGGAATTGCCCGCTCCTCGACGCCGGGAATGTCACTCGCGAGGCCGATCTCGACGGCAATGCCCGCATCGAACTGCTCTCGTGCCGCGATGCCGAATGCGCCGATCAGGCCGATCTCCTCCTGGATCGTGCAAGCGAGCGTCAGTTCACAGCCGAGTTCCGCCGTTGGCACGCGGCGCAGCACTTCGGTGATCACGGCGAGCGGTACGCGGTCATCGAGCGCCTTGCCGACGACGTGCGGGCCAAACTGCTCCGTCGTCGCGTCCCAGATAACGCGAGTGCCGGGCGTGACGCCGCGCGCCAGCAGTTCGTCGCGTGTCAGGCCGGTGTCCACCCAGAAATCGTTCCACGTCAGTTCCTTCGGCTCGTCGAGGGCGAACGAGGCGAGATGACCCGTCGCGCTCGCAATCACGCCGGGTAGGGGTCCGGAGCGCGCCAGCACCTGTACGCGCTGCCCGACGGTGAACCAGTTGCGCACGCTCGTCGTCCGCCCCCAGGCCTGCCCGTTCGCCAGCCAAAGGAACCCGGCGGGGTCAATCGCGCGGACGAGGTAGCAGAGTTCGTCGGCATGCGCGGCGAGGATCAGTTTCTTGCCCGCGCCGCCCGCCCGCGCGAGGACGTTGCCGGTGCGCGTCCGCTCAGTGCGCGCGCCTGCCTCTTGCCAGATGCGCTCGATGTGGTCGAGGACGATCCCCTCCTGCCCCACCGGCCCGGCGAGTTCGGTCAGTTCCTTGATTAGCGCGAACATTGATAACCCTTTCTGCGATGCGACAGCCGATTATTCGTCGTCTAATATCCTTCATCGTGGTGCGCGTTGATCGCCTGCACCAATGCATCAAGGGCCGAGCGAAGCGCCTGCGCCGTCGCGGGGTCCGATATCGTGCCCTCGGCATCCATTTTTGTACGGACGAGCGGGATACTGAGCGTCGCGCCGTCCACGATCTCCGCGTTGACCGCAGTGAGCGTCAGCAGGAGCGATGCGTGCGCTCGTTCGCCGCCCGTGGGGTACGGGGAGGCGCTCAGTGCGGCCACCGGCTTGCCGACGAACTCGCCCGACGAGACGACCCAGTCGAACGCGTTTTTCAGTGATCCCGGCATCCCGTAGGCATACTCCGGCGTGCAGATCAGCACGGCGTCAGAGGCTCGCAGCAGCCCGCGCCACTCCCCGACTGATGCGGGCGGAGGGTCGCTGTCGCGATCCGGGCTGAAGTGCGGCAGGTCGCCCAGCCCGCTGTAGACGGTGCATTCCATCTCCTCGGGAGCCAGCGCCACGATAGCGCGAACGAGGGTCGTGATCGTCCCAGTGGCTTGCAGGCTCCCGGAAATTGCCAGGATGCGCACGGATTGCTCCTTTTTCGCTCGCCCATGGCGCAATGCCGGTGGTGTCAGTCTCCTTTGGGCTGCGCGAGCAGCACGAGAAGACGTTTCGGCACCGTCATCCGGTAGCTCTCATCTACGAGGTCGGCGACTTCGCCCCAATCAACAACGCCATCCAGCCATACGCCGACCCAGCCGTGGTGCCCGACATAGGGCGGCACGAAAAACCGTTCGGGGTTGGAGCCGACCAGCATGCCCTGAATACCGGGCGGAGCCTTGCACCAGAGCGCCGACCGACCGACGCTATGATGATTGCGCTCATACTGGGCGAAGATTTTCTCCCGCACGCGGAATGTCGGGATAGTATCCCACGCCAATTTCTCGGTGGCTTCCGGGAACGTAAGGCAGATCGCGCGCAGTTGTTCCAGCGGATCATCGGGCATCGGCGACCTACCCCCGGCCCCCTCCCGAAACGGGAAGGGGTGAATCATTACGATGCTGTGGCCTTCCCCATAACGCCCTGACCTCTCGGCGTCTCACTCCCCCTCTCCTTTGCTTGGGCAAAGGAGAGGGGGTCGGGGGGTGAGGTTTCTCACGCGTTCGCCAGATCAATCACCGACCGCAGCGTTTCGCCGCGCTCCATCACGTGGAAGGCTTCTTCGGTATCTTCCAGGCGGATCATTTGCGTGACGATTTCATCGAGTTTGAGTTGGCCCTGCTGGTACCAGGCGGCGAGGAGCGGGAAGTCGCGCGTCGGCAAACAGTTGCCGTACCATGACACGACGGTGCTGCCGCCCGTATCGAAGAAGCGCTGGAGGTCGAGGTTCAGTTTTGGGCCGGGACCGGGTACGCCAATGAAGACACAGGTGCCCGCCAGATCGCGGCAGAAGAGCGCCTGCTCCAATGTCTCCGGCCGCCC
Source organism: Chloroflexota bacterium (assembly GCA_030947205.1). Lineage (GTDB taxonomy): Bacteria > Chloroflexota > Chloroflexia > Thermomicrobiales > JALYUS01 > JALYUS01. Next base: position 1,348 of record JALYXG010000695.1, on the reverse strand, counting down.
GACCGCCTCGAACGAATAATCCACGCCGTTGCCGCCCGTCAGTTCCTTGATCCGCGCCACCGGATCGCCTTCGCGCGCATTGACGGTGTGCGTCGCGCCGAACTGCTTCGCCCATTCGAGTTTCTTCGGGTCAATATCCACGGCGATGATCGTCGTCGCGCCCGCCAGCCGCGCACCCTGGATGGCGCTGTCGCCGACACCGCCGCAGCCGAAGACCGCCGCGCTCGTGCCGGGCCGCACGCCCGCCGAATACAAGGCCGCGCCGACGCCCGTCATCACGCCACAGCCGATCAGCGACATCTGCGCATCCGGCAAGTCTTTATCAATCACAATCGCCTGCGCGGCGTGGACGACGGTATGCGTGCAGAACGTCCCGATACCGAGCACCGGGTTGAGCGTCTGACCGTCTTTGGCATGCATCCGCTTCTCGGCGTTCAGGCTGTTGGCGCAGTAGTTCGGCTGCCCCCGCAGGCAGAAGCGGCACTTACCGCACGGCGCGCGCCAGGCGAGGATGACATGGTCACCGACCTGCGGCTTTTCGACGCCCGGCCCGACTTTCTCGATGATCCCCGCGCCCTCGTGGCCGAGCAGGAAAGGGAAGCCGCTCGTGCCGTACGTCCCCATCTTCACGCCGAGGTCGGTGTGGCAGACGCCGGAGGCGAGAAGGCGCACCAGCACCTCGTTCGGCCCCGGATCGTCTATCGAAATTTCCTCCACCTCGGCGGCGGCGCCCGGTGTCCGTGCGATCACTCCCCGTGCGGTCAGTGCCATGACGCTGCTCCTTTTGATCCGATTCACCCTCATGAAGAACGCCCGCATCCTGCCATGCGTGGCAGGTGGCGTCAAGAAGCCGTTCGGGGTTCGAGGTTGAGAGACCCGCTTCGAGCCGCGAACCCCGAACCTTTTTTACAAATGAAACATCCGTGGCACGAAACGTGTTCTTAACAATGGAATCCCCTCCGAATGGACGGGACGGTATCGTCCGATGATGCGGCAACGATACCGCCCGGAGGGGTGTATCGGGCCAATGATGCGCCGAGCATACTGGAAAGCAACGGTGCGGCGATACGGCACTTTGGCCGGGAGCGAGAGAAAGGAGCGGTGCGATGAGTGATACCATCTTCTACAGTCATATCGCCATCGCCCTCGTCGTCCTGATCGCTGCGTTCGGATTGCCGCTCCCGGTTGCCGGGATGCTGACCGCCGCCGGTGTTCTCGCCGCGCATGGAGAGATGAATATCGTCCTGCTCGTCGTCATGGCGGCGGCGGGCGCGATCCTCGGGGACGCGCTCGGCTATGTGGCGGGGCGATTCGGTGTCCGCTGGTTCGCCAGTCGTGGGACGGCCCG
>JALYXG010000693.1 GCA_030947205.1 Chloroflexota bacterium | reverse complement strand
GACCGCTTGAAGGCGTATCTGCGCGACCACCCGTATTTGCTCATCCTCGACAATTTCGAGCATCTGATCGCGGAAGCGCTGCTCGTCGCCGAGTTGCTGGAAGCTTGCCCGCCGCTCAAAATCCTTGTGACGAGCCGGGAATCGCTCCACTTGCGTGGCGAATATGCCTTCGCGCTCGCCCCATTCTCGCTGCCGGACACTTGGATATGGGACGATGAGACGGCCCTGCGGCAGTCGCCAGCGGTCGCGATCTTCTGCCAGCGCGCTCAGGCCGCGATGTATGACTTCGCCTTGACCGCCGACAATGCCCCAATCGTGGCGGCGATTTGCGCGCGCCTCGAAGGGTTGCCGCTCGCCATCGAATTGGCGGCGGCGCGCGTCTCGTTTTTTGGCCCGGAAGCGCTGTTGGCGCGCCTCGATGCCCGCTTGCCGGAATTGATAGATGGCCCGCGCGACTCGCCCGCCCGGCAGCGCACGATGCGGGGCGCGATCGAGTGGAGCTATCGTGCGCTCGACGAGGCGGAGGGCACGCTTTTCGCGCGGCTCGCTGTCTTTGTCGGCGGCTGCACGCTCGAAGCGGCGGAGGCGGTCTGCGCGACGGACGACGACTGCAATGCGGTTCTTGGTGGGATGATGTCGCTCGTTAGCAAGAATCTGCTCCTTCACGCGACGGGCGCGCAGCCGCGCGTCGGCATGCTGGAAACGATTCGCGAGTATGGCATGGAGGCGTTGGCGGCGCGTGGTGATTTGGCGGAAGCGCGGTGGCGGCACGCAGTCTACTTCCTCGCATTTGCGGAGCGGGCAGAGCCGGAACTGACCGGCCCCCGGCAGACGGAATGGTCCACAAGATTGCTGGCGGATCACGACAATCTGCGCGCCGCGCTCCGCTGGGCGGCGGAGGAACAGGACGTACGGACGGGGCTGCGGCTCGCAGCCGCCCTCTGGCGTTTCTGGGAGGCGCGCGGCTACCTGCGCGAGGCGCGCGAATGGCTGGCACGAATGCTCGCGCTCGCAACCGACGTGACGGACGCGCAATCGCTCGTTGCGGTGCGGGCGCGGGCCCTCAACGCGGCGAGTATGTTGGCGTATCGCCACGGCGATTACGCCGAGGCCGTGCACCTTTCGGAGGAATGCCTCGCGCTCTCGCAGCGACAGGGCGAGCGTGCGGCGCAATCGGAAGCGATAGGCAATCTGGGATTCATCGCGCACCGGCGCGGGGATAATATGCGCGCGGTGGAACTGATCCGCGAAAGCCTTACACTGGCGCGCGAAACCGGTGATGCGCTGAGCATCGCGACGGCGCTCAACCGGCTCGGCATCGTCGAGTCATATTGCGGCAACGCCGACGCCGCGTTGGAATGCTATCGTGAATGCCTCGCCCTTCACCGGCAACGCGGTCACCAACGGAACATCGGCAATGCACTCGATAATCTCGGCTGTGCGATGCGCCGCTCCGGCGAGTTCGCGCGTGCAGTCGCACTTTCTGAAGAAAGCCTCGCGATCTTCCGCGCGCTCGGCGACGATTGGGGGATCGCCAATGCCCTGCTCAATCTCGCAGACATCGCGCGCGATCAAGGGGACGGGGCAGGCGCCGCGCCGCGCTACGCGGAGAGTCTGGCGCTGTACCGGCGCGTCGGCAACACCCTCGGCGTCATCGAATGCCTGGAGGGGATCGGCCGCATCCGCCACATGGACGGCGATTCGTTGGGAGGGGCGCGGCTCTTTGGGGCGGCAACGGCACTTCGCGACAGCATCGGCACCCCGCTACCGTCGGTCGAACTACCCGCGTACGAACGGGCCATCGCGGCGATCCGTTCCGCGCTGGGGACCGAAGCGTGCGACGCGGCGTGGAGCGCGGGCGCGGCGCGATCCGTCGAGCAGGCGATCACCGAGGCGCTGGAGCGCCCGCATGACTTCACGCTGGCAGCACGGCGCCGATGAGGTGGACCGCGCTACCTGCGCTATACTGGATAGCAAAGAAGGAATGAGGTGTGTAACACCTGAGCAATCCAATTCGGTTCTCCGAACGTACTTCTTGATAGAGCAATCGGCGGTCGTCGGGAGCGGGGAGCAGTGTTGTGCGTGTAGGGAACTCGGATGCGGCGGGCGCGCTCGCCGGGGATGGCGCGGTGGGTCGGGCCGTCGCGCGGAACAGCATCAATGCGAGCGGCGTCTCCGCGACGGATGAGGCGCTCGTTGCCGCCGTGGCGCGGGGCGACGAGATCGCGCTCGGGACGCTGTACGACC
>JALYXG010000667.1 GCA_030947205.1 Chloroflexota bacterium | reverse complement strand
GGTTCGCCCGCGACGACGAACTGATAGTCCGCGTTCGGCGGCAGGAGCGTCGTCGCCGCCTCGTCGGTGACGAGTTTGGCGACCTCATTGACGGTCGTGATGCCGATGTCCTCGCGGGTGAGTAAATCGTGGACGGCGGCGATCGAGCGGATGCGGTTGACGGCTTCTTTGAGCGGCAGCGCCCACGCCTGCTCGCCCGCCCGCCGGACATGCATCGAAAGGAGCGCGGCGACGGTTTGCAGGTTGTTGCGGACGCGATGATGCATCTCCTGCAACAAGGCGGATTTGCTGGTCAGCGAGCGGCGCGCGTCGTCGTAGAGGCGCGCCTGCTCAATGGCAATGGCGGCGGTGTTGCAGAACGATTCCAGCAGGTCAATCTGATCGCGGCTCGGCCCGTTGCCCGTGTCGAAGTGCAGGCAGATGCCGCCGATCATGCCGTGTGCGGTGCGGAGCGGGATGCAGAAGACGGTGCCGTCGCCGGCATCGTCAGCGTCGCCGGTCGCGATCACCGATAGCGGCTCATCGGAATCGAGCGCGGAAATCTGCATCGCCCGCCGGACGGCCTCCTTGCGGACCTCCTCGCGGATCGGCGCGCCCCCGGTCGTCGTCGCCTCGTACCCGGCGAGAAAGGTCAGGCTTTCGCCGTCGGGGCCGAGTTCGTACATGCTGACGACATCCGCCTGGCCGAGCACCGCCGCCTGCTCCGCGATCGTTTCCAGCACGCGCGTCAGGTCGAGCGTGCTCGTGACGACCGCCGTGACTTTTTGCAACGTCTGGAGTTCGGCGACTTTCCGGTGCAGCGCGACATCGGTCGCCTGATAGAGCCGCGCGTGGTCAATCGCGATGGCGAGTTCGCCCGCAACGGTCGTCAGAAAAGCGAGATCGTCGTCGCCCATCGTGCGACCGTCGCGGAAATAGAGATTGAGCACGCCGACCAGACGCCCGACCGTCGGCAGGAACATCGGCACGGAAACGTGCGCACGCAGACGATCGTCGTGCAGCAGCGCGACCGGCAGGTAGGCGGGGTGCGTGCGGGCGTCCGGCGTCGCGATGATCGTTCGCTCGCGCGCCGCGAGGCCCGTAATGCCCTCGCCGATCCGCAGCGTGATCCGGCCAATCGCCTCCTCCGGCAAGCCGACGACAGCGGACAGGACGAGGTGTGCGCGCTCCTCATCATGCAGATAGACGCTGCATGCATCGCTCCGCATCACTTCGGCGACTGTCGCCACGACCATGTCGAGCATCGGCCCGAGGTCGAGGGTCGAGGCGGCGGCACGGTGAATCCGGTGGAGCGCGTCGAGTCGCGCGACGTGCTGGAGGAGCGATTCGCGTTCGTTCAGCATTGGATTCGATGGGGAGCGATCCTGAATAATCATGCAACATACCCGTTTACAGCCCTGTTTTCGCCGTTTCAGTGTATCAGTTTGCATGATCGGCGGCATCCATGCACAATCTTGCTCGGACTGCACAACCGTTCAGGGTGTCAGTGCAGCCGCGTCGCGTGGGAGGGGTGCGACGATAAGTGGGGTACTCGCGGGAAAGGGTTGCATCAAATGGCATTTCACGACCGTCGGGGGATGCGCCACAGCATTGCCCTCGTACTTCTTTTGCTGCTGACATTGCTTCCGGCGGCGCGGACGCCGACACCGGCGTCCGCCGCGCTGACCGATCCGTACGCGGATCGCGACGGCTTCTTCGGCGTCGTCGGGCGCGATCCGTATTACGAGTGGAACACCGACACGGTGCATTTCAACAACGATGTCAACAAAGCGGTGCTGGAAAATATCGTCAAGGAGATGGCGGCATCGGGCGCGAAATGGGTGCGCATCGAGTTCTTCGCCGAATACGGTGACCCGAGCGGTCCCGGCAGGATGCCGTACGAGAAATATGATTGGTTCCTTACCGATCTTTGCAAGCGGTACAACATGAATGTGCTCGGCTTGCTTTCTTATGGCATTGTGCGGGACACGAACTACACCTATGCGCTCAACAAAGTGAACGATCCGACTGACCGGCAGGACGGATCGAACCCATTTATCCGCGGCTTCGCCGATCGTGCAGCGGAGATCGCCGGGCACTACGCCGGGTACGTCAATGCGTGGGAGATCATCAACGAGCCGAACTCGAATTCCCAACTCGACTTCATCACCAAGGGGCAACAGCAGCGTATCTTCCCGGAGCGGATGGCGGCGATCATGTCGCTCACCTATCCGCGCCTCAAGGGCAACAGCCCAAACATACCCGTCGTCCTCGGCGGTCTGATCAACACCCCCGGCGCGTACCCGGACAATTACGACATCCCGTATCTGCGGCAGATGTACAACTCGCCGCTCATTAAGGGACACGGTGGCGCGCCGTGGGATGTCGTCGCCGATCACCCCTACGACCTGACCGCCGCGAATATCCCCGGCCACGTGCGCGACATGCACACGGTGATGGAGCAGGCGGGCGAGGGATTTAAGAAGATCTGGGTGACGGAGTTTGGCATGCAGGCAGCGGCGCCCGGCGTGCCGGAATCCGGCATTATCCCCGTGACGGACGACGAGGCGAAACAATCGGCGTTCCTCAACGACACGCTCTCGGCCCTGAACAAGATGCGCGACATCGTCGAGCGCGCCTTCTGGTTCAAGCTAGAGGATTTCACGCTCACGGAAGGGAATCAGGAGACGCATTGGGGCTTGTTCGCCTTCCGCCGCGAGGGCGACCACCCCGGCGAACCGTGGCCGCGCAAGGACGCGCTCCGGGCATACGCGAGCATCGCGCGCCCGTCCGCGCTTCCCACCGCACCGGAGGACCTGAACAAACCGACCGCGTCCGATGCCAAATGGTTCCCGGACACGAAACACTGGATCGCGGGGCCTTTCCGCCTGTATTGGGAGCGCAACGGCGGCATCGAGCGGTTCGGCCTGCCGCGTACGAGCGTCTACACCTCGGCCGGTCGGGTCGTGCAGATTTTCGAGCGGGCGCGGTTCGAGTTCCACGACGAATTTGCGGGCACGCCCAACGAAGTATTGCTCACGCTCCTCGGCAATGTAACGACGCGCACGCGCACTTTCTCGACCGTTCCGCGACCGCTGTTGGAGTCGGACGTGTACTTCCCGTCCCCCGACGCGCCGACGCGCCCGCCGGCGACACCGACACCGACGCCCTCGCCGACCCCTTCACCGACACCGAAGCCGACGACAGCGGCGAGCGGCACACCCGGCGCGGCGAAAACCGAAACGGCCACGCCCATTCCTACCCCGCCACCCCCGCCACCGTTCTCGGGCATGTACTTCGCGGAAACGTCGCACACTCTTACCGGACCGTTCCTCCAATTCTGGAAGCAGGGCGGCGGTCTCCCGGTCTTCGGCTACCCGATCAGCGAGCCGATCGTCGAGAAGAATGCCGACGACGGCAAGTCGTACACCGTCCAGTATTTCGAGCGGACACGGTTGGAGTATCACCCGGAGTTCAAGGACAACCCGCTCCCGGTCCTCGAAGGGCTGCTCGGCAACGACCTGATGCGCAGCGGCGGATGGTGGCGGTAACGAGTAGGCAGTGGGCAGTGAAGATTGGAATTACTGCCCACTATCTACTTCGGACGCCCGGTGAGGCGGAGTTTGCCGTTCAGGACTTCGACGCGATCGACGTAGATAGGCAGGTTGTCATTGATGAGCGCGTCGTTCTGGACATTGGCGACGATCTGATCGGTGATGCTGCCCGGCAGTGGGAAGCGGCCGCTCTCAACGCGCTCGACGCGCAATCTCAGCTTGCCATTCTCCGCCGTCGGCACCGCGACGACGACGAGATCAACGCGCACGGGGAGACTATCGCTCTTCGCCTTGCCCCCGGCGAAGACGCGACCGTCGTGTACGGAGACTTGCGGGTTCTGGATGTCCGCGCCGATGCTGTCGCGCTCCGCACGCACCGTCTGCGCGAACTTCGAGGTCAATTCTTCGTCGGTCAATTCGACCGTGACGGCGGTGTTGCGGGGCGCATTGACGATCTGATTGACCTTGGTGTCGAAACTTCCTACCGCTGCGGTGCTCACCGGCACGGTCGTCGCGGCGATCCGCGTCGGCGCCGGACGCGTGACAAAAAAGTAGACCGCCGCGAGCGCGACTGCCGCGCCGAGCACCAGTGTTGTCAGAAAAACCAGAAACCCGCGCATCGCATCTCCTTGGCAGTAGTCAGTTGGTCAGTCGTCAGTAGTCAGTAGTCCTCAGCATGGCACGTTCCGCGCCCGATTGTAAGCCTTTCGTCACCTTTCCGTTCGCGTATTGACCGCGCAACGTGCGGTAATGCGTAGGAGCAGGAGCAAGAGATGCAAATCGAGTGAGGGGCAGAGAATGGCGACCGTGACTGACCGACCATCACCACCGAGCAAGCGCGATCCACGCGCGCCTCGACCCTTCTGGCGCAAGCACTTTTTTAAGCTGACAACGTTGCCGCTTGGTGTGATCGCCGCCATCTGGTTCCTTGTCATCCAGCCGCACACGAACAAGACGGTGGACGAGGCATTCCCAGCAGCGGCGCCAGCAATTCCCGCAGTGACCGTCGCACGACCGGTCGTAACTGCCGTGCCTGCGATCAGCGCACAATCAACCTCGACAACAGTACCGGCGACCGCCGTACAGCCCGTTGCAACCGCTGCGCCTGCGACCGCACAGGCGCAAACGCCGCCGACCGCTGTGCCGACGAGTGCGCCTGCGGCGACCGGCCCCGTCGCCGTGAAGAGCGGGCATTTCGTCAAGGTCGAGCACGATGGATCGGGCACGGCGACGATTTTCAAGCAAGGGGACGGCGCGTACGTCCTCCGCTTCGACACTCTCGATGTCACGAACGGCCCGGACTTGCGCGTCCGCCTGCTCGGGCAGAACGGCGCGAACCTCGACCTCGGCGGCTTGAAGGGGAACAAGGGCAACCAGAACTATGTCCTCCCCGCCGACTTCGACCCCGCAACCTACGACACTGCCGATATCTGGTGCCGCGCCTTCAAGGTGCAGTTCAACACTGCGGCGCTCTCCTAACGCATACTCCTTCCCTCTCCTTCCTCCTTTCCGTCAGACCGGGGCCGCAATGCCCCGGTCTGGCGCGTGAGCACCTCACCCCCGGGAGGCCCGCACCGCAGCGCCGAGGCCCAATCGTGCTCGTTCAGCGACGCGGCGCTGAAAATACATCTGGAACAGACCGACACTGAGGACGAGGAAGATCGAGTACACGACGAAAACCGCCGCGTACGAATCGGTCGCACGGATCACCCGGCCCATGATGATGCTGGTAATCGCCCATCCCGCATTCCACAGGACGGAGCGGATGCTGAAGACGTACGCCCGCTGCCGCGCCGGCAAGAGGTCGGCGATAAAGGTGGAGTCAATCGGCCACGACATATTGATGCTCGTCACGCGTAACGCGTGGGCCGGGATCGCTAGCGCGAGGTGCGGCACGAAGATCATCGCGACAAAGAGCGGCAACGGCGAAATGCGCAGGACGCCGACCGTCCTGAGCGCGCCGAACTTCGCCGCAACGACCGGCCCCGTCAGACCAACGACCGCCGCGACCAGCGCCGCGAGCGCGTAGATGTAGCCGACGACCTGCGTGCTCGCACCAAGCCGTTTGAGGAAAACATTGTAAAAGGGAACGACCGCGCCGGAAGCGATGGCGAGCAAGCCGCCGGAAATAATGAAGACGTAGAAGTCCGCCCGCCGCGTCCCGCTCTCCTTCTTTGCCTCGACGGGCATTTGCCGCCGGACGCCCGCCATCTCACCGCGCCGCTCGCCGCCCGACGGGCGCATCCGAAGCAACGGGATGAGCGCCAATCCCGCGATCAGGACGCCAACCATCAGCGTTGCGCGGTACGACCCGACCGAACCCGTCGTCAACGCCGGAAAAAGGAGGAAGATCAGTTTCGGCAGCAGGCCACCGCCGAGGTTGCCGAGCGTGGCACTGAGCGCCTGGGATGAGTAGACAATCGCCGAGGCGTGCTGCCGCGTCTCATTCGATGTGTATTCGAGGACGATCAGCATCGTCGGGTTCGAGAAGAAGGACGTGCCGATTCCCTGCAATGCCGCGAAAGCGAGCAAAAGGAGTGTGCCGCTCGACAGTGTCAGGCCAATACTTGTCAGACAGAAGATCGTAAAGCCGAAGACGACGACAATCCACGGACCATACCGATTGACGATCGGGCCAATCGCCAGCGCCGCGCTCGCGATCGCGATCGTATTGACGGCTGTGAAGGTGCCGATAAAGTCTTCCTGCAAGCCGATCCGGTTCAGATACAGGTTGTAGAGCACCTGGAAGACGCCGATATTGAGATAACCGATCAGGGTAAAAAGGATGTACAGGCGCATGTCATGGCTGAAGGCGCGGACGGTGCGTGCGTACCCCTTGATGCCACCCGGCGTTGCTGCCATGCGTCGTGCTCCCTCCCCACGCACTTCCGGGAAATCCCGCAGTCGCAACGCACGTCACGCTACCATCTCCGATGAACGTACGCAATCAGTTGTGGGCCGCGCGACGATGCGGTAAGAATATGCAGGGACTTTACGCACGTTGGCTGCGCTTTTTGGTAGTATGGGTGTCCGTAGCGCAGGCTTTCCAGCCTGCCTCCCTCCTTCAAGTGGAAGGCTGGAAAGTCTGCTACCACCGAAAAAAAGTGTCGCCTCAATAGGAGCGGCGACTGCGTGGAAAGGGGTCGGTACATGGATCAGTTGTCCCGGAGTCAGCGGATGATTGTCGTCGTGATCGCGGTGATCCTGGCAATTGTCTTTCTCGGCAATATCGTCTACTGGACGGGGTTCGCCCCGGCGCATCCGCGCGTCAAGCATGATGTGCTGTTCGTCGTCCTGACGCTCGGTAGCCTGCTCGTTGCCTGGTTCGCGTGGCCCAACTCGTCGTCCATGCGCGAGGGGTAGTTCAGCTACTCAGCCACACAGCCACAGCGAAACCTTCAATGCCAATAATGGCCGCCGACGAATCGGGCGGCCATTATCATTTGCATACTTGACACGGCAACTATGCCGCACCTATGATCGTGGCATGTACAGGTGTTACATTGCAACGCCTGTGTTTGTGGGGGATGCTATGGTCGAACAGGCATGGGTGCTGCTTGTGTATCGCGTGCCAACCGAACCTGCCAGCAGGCGCGTCGCGGTTTGGCGCGATCTGAAGCGGATGGGCGCGCTGTATTTGCAGCAGTGTGTCTGCATTCTGCCCGACCTGCCTGCGGTTCGCGATGATCTGGCGCGGGTGAC
>JALYXG010000644.1 GCA_030947205.1 Chloroflexota bacterium | reverse complement strand
GCCTGCTCCTCGTCGTCGGTGGTGAGGAGGCCATACAGGAAGCCCGCGCCGTAGGCATCGCCCGCGCCGATCGGGTCGAGCGGCTGGAACTCCGCGCCGGGGCTGGTGAAGACGCCGCGCTCCGTCGCCACGACGCTCCGGCGAGCCTGCATGCCGCTCGCCGCATTGCCGCGCCGCTTGCCGACACTGGCCACCGGCACGCCAAATTCCGTTCGCAGCCATTGCGCCAACTCGGCGGGCTTGCCAGCCTGGCCGAAGATGATCTTCAGGTCGCTGCTGCCCGTGAGGATGACATCCACCTGCGGCAGCAGTTCGCGCAGGCAGGCGGCGGCTTCGTCGGGCGTCCAGAGTTTCGAGCGGTAGTTGAGATCGCACGAGACGGCGCAGCCCGCCTTTTTCGCCGCCGCGACCGCCGCGAAGGTCATTGTGCGGCAGCTCGCGGAGAGCGCGGGCGTGATGCCGGTGATATGGAGGACGCGCGTTTCGCGGAGGAGCGTCGCCCAGTCCCAGTCGTCCGCCGTCATCGTCGAGGCGGCGGAACTCTTGCGATCATAAACGATCTCGCCCGCACGCGGCACGGCGCCCGATTCGAGGAAGAAGAGGCCGAGGCGCGAGTCCGCCGCGTCTGTCCAGATGATGTGGCTGGTATCCACGCCGTGGATGCGCGCCTGATTGCCGAGGATGTGGCCGAGCGAGGTATCGGGCAGTTTGGAGAGCCACGCGGTCCGCCCACCAATCCGGCTCATCGCGACCGCAACATTCAATTCCGCGCCACCGACGGCGAGGTCGAGCGAGAGCGTCTGCTCGATCCGCAGCCCATTCGGCGGTGTGAACCGCAGCATCGCCTCGCCGACGCTCAGGAGGTCGTACCGCCGCCCCTCCGCACCCGGCAGCAGCGGCGTTTCCCGCACCCTCGGCGCGTCCTCAGCCGCTTCGCCCATTTCGCTTAGATCATCATCTCGCTCGTCCTGCATGCCCATACCTCCTTATCGCCCCCATCGCTCCCCGTGAAACGGACACTATTGAACCACGAAGGCGCGAAGGACGCGAAGATCGGAGAAGAAAAAGGGGAGAGAATTATATCCCCTTCTCTCCTTCTTTCTTTCCCGCTTCGCGCCCTTCGCGCCTTCGTGGTTCAAATCCCCGTCAGCCGAGCGCTTTGCGGAGGAAGCCACGGACACCGAGGATCGTGAAGAGAATCAGAAAGGCGACCTGACCGAGTAGGATGTAGGCGGTCGCCATGTGCGGCGACTGCGGGACGAGTGCGGCGCGGAAGCCCTCGCTCGCGTAGGTCAAGGGGCTGAAGCAGGTAACGATCTGGAACCAGCGCAGCGACCGCAAACCCGCCCACGGGTAATAGACACAGCCGGTGAACAGGAGCGGCGTGAGGATCAGCGAGAACATCAGGCCGATCTGACTTGGCTGCACAAACGTCCCAAGCGTCAGGCCAAGCGCCGCGCCACCGAGCGCGCCGAGCAGCGCGACGAGCGCCAGCAGGCCGAGATGCCCGGTGCTGACCGTGAAGCCGCCGCCGAGGATCAGGCGACCGAGGGGGAAGATCATCGCGCCCGCGAGCAGGCCTCGAATGGCAGCAAAGACCATCTTCTGGATCGCCACCATCCAGACGGGGAGCGGCGAAAGCAGCCGGTCCTCGATCTCCTTGGTGAAGCCGAATTCGAGCGTCAGAGGCAGCGAAACCGCCTGCATCGCCGTCAGCATCGTCGTCAAACCGATGATGCCGGGGAGCAACAGGATGCTGTAGCCGCCCTGCGCCGCACCGATCTTCGGCAGCACCTTGCCGAAGATGAAGAGGAAGAAGAGCGGCTGCATAAAGGTCTGCGCCAGGAACGCCGGCCACTCGCGCAGCGTCACCCAGAGGTCGCGCCAAAGCAGGTTCAGAAACGCGGTCGCCACCATCCGCGTGCGGTTCGGTGTCGCGGCGGGCACGTGGCCCGGCGCGAGGGTGATCGTGCTCAATCCCGTAACCCCTTTCCGGTCAGGTGGATGAAGACGTCTTCCAAACTCGGCTGGGCGAGGTGCAAGTCCGCCAGTTCCAGCCCGGCATCGAGGACGACCTGCGCCGCCCGCACCGCTAATTCTCCGGCCCGCTCGGCGTAGAGCCGGAGCATCGGCTCGTCCGCGCCGGGTGCGGCCATCGGTGGCATCCCGGGCGAGCCACCGGTGCCACCCTTACCCTTGCCGCGCCCGCCGCCGAAACCGCCGCCTTTCATCATCGCGGCGACCCAGGGCGGTGGCCCGCCCGCGCTCTCGCCCTGTGGCCGCGCCGTCGTCCATTCCGCCGCCGTCACGCCCGGCAATGCCTGCACGATGGTGAGAATGGACGCCTTTGTTTGATCGTTGAGAGGTATCTTGCCATCGCGGACGCGCAACTCGACGCGCGTCCCGGCGGGCACGAGGCGGCGGAGGTCCTGTGGCGTATCGAGCGCGAGGATTTTGCCGTGATCCATGATCGCGACGCGGTGGCA
>JALYXG010000599.1 GCA_030947205.1 Chloroflexota bacterium | reverse complement strand
GCGCGTACGCGATGCGGTTGCAAGGGACGACAGACGCCGTGACGCTAACCTGCTTCGGCGAGGGCACAAGCAGCAAGGGCGATTTCTACGAGGCGTGCTCGCTCGCCGCGCTGCACAAACTGCCTGTTATCTTCCTCTGTGAGAACAACGGCTATGCGATCTCCGTGCCGATGTCCAAGCAGTCCCCCGTACCGAACGTGGCCGATCGCGCGGCGGCGTTCGGCTTCCCCGGCGTGATCGTGGACGGCACGGACCCGTTCGCCACCTACGCCGCCGTGCGCGAGGCGCGGGTGCGCGGTATCGCGGGCGAGGGGCCGACGCTGATCGAGGCGAAGATGTACCGCCTCCTGCCCCACACCTCGGATGACAACGACATGACCTACCGCACGCGCGAGGAAGTGCGGCAGGCGGAGGAAGGCGAGCCGCTTAAACGGATCATCGAGTATGTGCAGGAGCGCGGCCTCCTCTCCGAAGGAGAGATCGCCGGTCGCCGGTCGCGCATCCGCGAGGAGATCGCGGCAGCGGTGGCGGCGGCGCTCGCCGCGTCCGACCCCGACCCGGCGACGATCGCGGATCGCGTTTATGCACCCGTCGAGGAGGGAATCTGATGGCCGTCTCGACCCGCGACACGATTGCGCAGCAAATTACCGAGGTCGCCGCTACCCCGAATCGCGCGGCGGCGACCGAGCAGCACGACCACGACGAACACGGCCCCGTCGCCCACGGGCTTTTCTCACCGCCGACCGGGATCACCGGCACGGATACCCGCACCGGCGCGACGATGATCGAGGCGATCAATCAGGCGCTGGCGGAGGAGATGGAGCGCGACCCGCGCATCTTCCTGCTCGGTGAGGACATTGGGCCGCGCGGCGGCGTCTTCGGCGCGACCAAAGGGCTGATCGAGCGATTCGGCCCCGAACGTGTGCTCGACACACCGATTGCCGAAAGCGGCTTCACCGGCTTCGCTATCGGCGCGGCGCTGCTCGGCAGCATACCGATCATCGAAATCCAGTTCGCGGACTTCATCTACTCGGCGCTCGAACAGATTTTCAGCGAAATGGCGAAGATGCATTACCGCTCGAATGGCGACGCGCGCCTGCCAATCGTCGTGCGCGCCCCGATTGGCGGCGGCATCCATGGCGGCTTCTACCACTCGCAGTCGCCGGAAAATCTCTTCGTCATGCCGGGCCTGAAGGTGGTGATGCCCGCCACACCATCCGACGCGAAGGGGATGCTCAAGGCGGCGATCCGCGATCCGAACCCGGTAATCTTCTTCGAGCACAAGCGGCTCTACCGCTCCCTGCGCGAGCCAATGCCGACGGGCGATCTGCTCGTGCCGCTCGGCGTCGCCCACATCGCGCGCACGGGCACGACGCTCTCCGTTATTACCTACGGTGCGACGGTACACGAGGCGGTCAAGGCGGCGGACAGCCTGATGGCCGACGGGATTGACGCCGAAGTGCTCGACCTCCGCTCGCTCCAACCGTACGACAAAGCGGCGATCCTCGCGACAGTCGCAAAGACGCACCGCGCGCTCGTCGTCCACGAGGCGAGCAAGACGAATGGTTTCGGTGCGGAGTTGGCCGCCTTCATCGCGGACGAGGCATTCATGGAGTTGGACGCGCCGGTCCGCCGTCTCGCCGCCCCCGATGCCCCTGCCATGCCGTATAATCATTTGTTAGAATCAGCATATCTGGTGGACGCGGCGAAGATCGGCGCGGCGATGCGCGAACTCGCGGGATTTTAAGGGAGCACAACGATATGGCAGAGGCACACGGCAGCGGCGCGGCGACAATGACCCGGCCCGGATTATCCCCGGTGACGTTCCCGCAACTGGGCGAATCGGTGGTGGAAGGAACGGTCCTCCAGTGGCTCGTCAAGATCGGCGACACGGTCGGCGAAGATCAGTTACTGACCGAGATTGAGACGGAAAAGGTCGTCGCGGAGATTCCGTCACCGTTCATCGGCGTCGTCAAGGAGTTCGCCGTCGAGATTGGGCAGACCGTGCCCGTCGGGACGACACTGCTCTGGATCGAGACCGACGCGGCAGCAGCCACGGAGGCGGCCTCCGCACCCGCCCCACCGACTGAAGCCACCGCGCCCGCGCCGATCCGGGCGGCGACTGAAGCGGAACCGAAAAAGGCCGAGATGGAGATGGACAACGCGACGGCACAAATGGAGTCCGCATCCACACCGCCACCGGCGCGGGCGAGCGCATCCACCGCGACCAATGGCGCGAAGGCGTACACTGAATCCGCCGACGCGAGCAAGATGTACTCCCCTGCCGTCCGCAAACTGGCAATGGAATTCGGCATTGACCCGGCAACTGTCTCGGGCACCGGCGCGGGTGGCCGCGTCACGCGCGAAGATATGATGAAAGCGCACTCCGCGCAACAAGCCGCTCCGCAGCAGGCAGCAGCGCCCGCCACTTCCACCACCGAATCCGCCGCCCCTGCAACACCGACGCAAGCGCCTCCTCCCGCAGCACAACCAGCGTCACAGCCCGTCGCTGCCGCTGCGTCACAGCCCGCCCTCAGTCCTCATCCCGCCCAGAGGGCACCCGGAGTCCTCACTCCTTCCCAGGGCGATCTGATCCCGATGACGGCGATCCGCCGCCGCACGGCCGAGGCGCTCACCAAAGCGACGCAGACGATCCCGCAGGCCGCGTCGTGGGTCGAGGCGGACGTCACAGACCTCGTCGCGCGGCGGGCGGCGGAGAAGAATGGTTTCCTCCAGCGCGAGGGCGTGCCGCTCACCTACCTTCCCTTCTTCGTGATGGCGGGGCTGGCGGCGATCCGGCAGTACCCGATCATCTCCTCACGCTGGACGGATGAGGGCATCCGGCTGATGCGGCAGGTCGGCTTCGGCATCGCCGTCAGCACGGACGACGGCTTGCAGGTGCCGGTCATCCACAATGCAATGGACTACTCGATCACCGGCGTCGCCAAGCGGCTGCATGACATCATCGGCCGCGCGCGGGACGGCAAGTTGAAGATTGACGACATCCAGGGCGGCACGATCACGCTGACCAATCCCGGTTCATTTGGCTCCCACGTCACGATGGCGATGGTCCGGCCGAATGAGGCATGCATCTACTCGGTGGACGCGATCCTCGAAAAGCCCGTCGTGCGCAATGGCGGCATCGCCATCCGCTCGATGGTGACGCTCGGCATTACCTTCGATCACCGCATCTTCGACGGGCGCGAGGCCGTCCTCTTCCTGAACGCCGCCAAGAAGTGGCTCGAAGAAGAGGCTGCAACCGCCGCCTTGTAGTTACCGTATTCCCGTATCAGTCGCGCGCCGCCCAATCGGGCGGCGTATTTTTGTGTACCGTCCGGCTCGGCGCTTCCTATCTTCGTGGAGAGGTTTACTTTTGTTTAACATATCATCCACCGTGCGAATAATGTGCTATAATGAGGGTTAGAGACCCTCGGCATACAGGCAAAGCGGAAGGAATGCGGACGACGGACAATGCAGTCGCTCTCGGAATACCAATCCGAAAGATCGGAATATCCGCAGAAATTTTACAAAATTGGGTATGTCTTGCGTTTATCGTGGAATGAACCTTGCCAAAAGAGATTCTAGTAAATACGGGCACGAAGCCAGACAGGGTCGAGCAAGAGAGGGGACAGGCAATGGTCGCATCACCGCAGACATCATCGCACGCGACCGGCATGGTATCTTCAGTTTCCACGACACTGCCCGCGCCACGCTCGTTCGCGGAGCGGTTCGCGGACGGACGGGTGCATGTCGCCGAGACCGTTGGCGGGTGGCGTTACACGGGCGGTAAGCGCGATCTGCGCATTGATTTCCTGCGCGGCTTCGCGGTACTGGTGATGGTCGCCGATCATCTCGGCGGCGAGCCATCATGGCTCTCTATGATCACCGGCGGCAACCGTTTCCTGTTCTCCGCCGCCGAGGGCTTCGTCTTCATCTCCGGCCTCGTCATGGGCATCGTCTATGCGGGCATCATTGCCAGGCAGGGCATCGGCCCGGCGATGTGGAAGGCGCTGCGACGGGCAGGTAGCCTGTACCTGCTCACCGTCGTGCTCACCTTCGCCTTTATCAGCGTCTCATACCTGTTGCACCTGCCATGGGTGGCGGGCGTGACGATTAATGATCCCGTCACGCGAGCCATTGAGCGGCTGACGCTCCACCGCGCGTTCTATCTCACCGATGTCCTCTTGATGTACACCCTGCTCGTCGCAGTCGCGCCGCTCGCCTTCATCCTGCTCGTCAACAAGCGGACACCGGCGCTGCTCGCCGGGTCGTGGCTGCTCTGGGGACTTTATCAGCGGTGGCCGGATCAGGTGACGGTGCCGTGGACGATCGAGGACAACTCGGTCTTCCACCTCGCCGCTTGGCAGGTGCTCTTTTTCACCGGGCTGGTGATCGGTTACCACCGCGAGCGGATCGCGACATGGGCACGGCGCATCCCTATGGCGCCGTATCTGACAATTCTCACCCTCCTCTGCGCCGGGCTGATCGAGTTCCACCGCTACAGCACGGCACTTCTCGGACGCTTCTCGCCCGATGGCGACCCGACCGTGCTGACGGCACGCTTGTTCGACAAGGGCGATGTGCGGATCGGGCGGCTGATCGCCTTCGCGATCTTCTTCCAGTTCTTCCTCGCGCTCGTCACGGTTGCGTGGCAGCCGCTCGTCAAGGCGCTCGGCTGGTTCCTGCTGCCGCTTGGGCAGAGCGCATTGCTCGCCTATGGCACGCATCTTTTCGTCATCGCTTTCTTTACCCACTATGTCATGCAAATCCCCGGTTTCCGCAACACATCGGCACTGCAAAACACCGTCGTGCAAGTAGCGGGTATTGGCATTGTCTTCCTCGTTGTGCAGCTGACCCCGGCGCTGAAACGGGTCACGACGGCAACGCGTGCAACGATCGGCGCGATTGTCGCGCCCTCGCAGCAGGCTCTCGCCACGCCGCAGCACATCGCCGCGCGGCGTGAGCGGTAACATGCGGCGTCAATCCACGAGGCGACAGGGTTTGTTCATCAGCCTGCCGCTCCTCCTTGTCGCCTCGACGTTCTTCCTGCAAGGATGCACCACACGCGGGCAAGCGGGCCAGGCGCTCTCGTCCGCACCGGCGCCGACCGATGCGCCATCGCCACTCTGGCAGACGGCGACGGTGCGGATCGCGGCCGTCCGCTCGCCTTCGTCATTCTTGCGGTCTTTTGAGTCTCCGTCGCCGAAAGCAGACGCACTGTCGCCCACGCCTGCCGCGAGCGGATCAGTAGCGTCGAGCGTCACGCCGATTCCTGCCGCATCTGTCGGCGTGCCCGCCGTTGCGACGCCCTCCGGCAGCCAGTTGCTCGACCGCACCTTCGTTAGCGCCGCGCTTGGGCGGGAGATGCATTACTTCATCTACCTGCCTGTCGGGTACGCGGAATCGGGGCGACGCTATCCGACGCTCTACATGCTCCACGGCTATGGCGGCTCGAACACCGAGTGGATCGGCTACGGCCTGCCGGAGATAGCCGACAAGATGATCAACGCGGGCGCGATCCCGCCGATGATTATCGTTTTGCCGCAGGGCGATCAGGCATACTGGGTCAACCACGCGGACACTGGCGAGCGGTGGGGGGACTACACCGCGCAGGATGTCGTGCGGCAGATTGATTCCACCTACCGGACGCTGCCCGACGCCGCGCGCCGCGCGGTCGGCGGCCTTTCGATGGGGAGTCAGGGCGCGATGCAACTGGCAATGAACTATCCCGGTGTCTTCGGCGCGGTCGGCATGCACAGCCCGACGCTCCGCGATTATCCGAGCATGAGCGCGTTTGTTGACTTCTTCGGCGACGAAGCGTACTTCAACGCGCACGACCCGGTACATCTCGCTCAGCAATATCCCGATCGCGCTCGGCAACTGAAGATTTTCCTCGATGTCGGCGAGCAGGACGCCGAGTGGCACGACTCCACCGCCGCATTTCACGACACGCTCGCCCAACTGAATATCCCGCACGAATGGCACACCTGGCCGGGTATCCACGATGGCGCGTATTGGAGCGAACACAGCCCCGATTATCTCCGTTTCTACGCCGCCGCGCTCGCTTCGGCATGATACGCGCCCGCGCGACACGAGTGAAAGATTCGCCACCCAAAATTCATCACATTTTCACCGAATCTCCGTTAGTATTTGTGACGGTTGGAGACAACGGGCGAGCAGCACACCGTCGCGCTGCTCACGGGTCACTATCCAGGGGAAACGAAACGTGCAATTGAAGCGCCTTTTCACACTGTTTGCCGCGTTGATACTCGTCGGCACGCTGGCAGCGACGAGTCCTGTTTCCGCCACGACGACACAGAACGATGACTATTTCCTCTATATCCCATCGAATGCGGCGGCGCGCGGCCCCTTGCAGGTGCTCGTTACGGTACATGGCATGGGCGGTGACGGCGCCGGTTTCTGCCAGAACCTGATCAATCGCGCCGAGCGGGACGGGTGGATCATCGTCTCCCCGACCTTCCAGTATCAGGATTACAAGAACCCCGATTCCGTCATTTGGGACGACACGCACATGCTGCCCCACTTGAAGCAGATTCTCGACGATCTCCCCGCGAAAACCGGCCTGCCGATCAAGGATAAAGTGGCGCTCTACGGTTTCTCGCGTGGCGCGCAGATGGTCCATCGCTTTGCGGAGTTCTACCCGGAGAAGACCCTCGCCGTCGCGCTCTTCTCCGCCGGGTCGTACACGCTGCCGATGACGACGATGGACGTCAACAATACGCAAACGACGCTCAACTTCCCGTATGGTGTCGCGGATATCCAAAAGTACACGAGCACGCCGTTCAACGTCGCCGCCTTTCACCAAATCCCCTTCTTTCTCGGGGTTGGCGGCGCGGACAGCAACGCGGCAGACGCGCCCCGTGCCTGGGACCCCTATCTCGGCACGACGCGCATCGCCCGCGCGCAATCCTTCGAGAACGCGCTGACGAACCTCGGTCTTACTTCCTCGCTAACGGTCTTCCCGAATGTCCCACACGACGTCACGACCGACATGCGTGGCCAGGCGATGATCTTCCTCGAACAGCAGGCCATGCT
>JALYXG010000589.1 GCA_030947205.1 Chloroflexota bacterium | reverse complement strand
GTCCGTGGATTCAGGCGAAATTGAGGTTGATGAAGATGGTCGCGAGCAGGACGAGTTGCGCGGCGAGGATAATCATCAGGGCGACGGCGCGGCGTTTGAAGACGGTCAGGAACATCAGCGTGCTCTTGATGTCCACCATCGGGCCGAAGACGAGGAAGGCGAGTAGCGCGCCCGTTGTGAATGTCCCGGCGAAGGTGAGGACGAGAAAGGCATCCACCGTCGAGCAGACGGAAAGCAGCACCGCGAGCGCGACCATCACGAGCACGCTCTTGACGGGCGATTGCCCGATGCCGAGCAGCATCTGGCGCGGCACGAGCGCTTGGAGGAGCGAGGCGAGCAGCGCGCCGAAGACGAGGAACTTGCCCATCTCGAAGAACTCGATCGCGCTGTGCTCGCAGACGGCGCGCAGTTTCTCCGGCAACGTTGCGGTCGCGCGGTCGCGCTCGGTGTGAGGCGCGAGGCGGGGCATCCGCGCATTGCCGCCGCGCGAATACTCGCCGAGAACGACCGGCGTGTAGCCCATCGCCTCCGGGGCAGGTTTGAGTAAGGCGCGGGCGTTCGGGTGGCAGGCGAAGACGATGCCGACGATCACGCTGATCGCGAGCGTCAATCCGGCCCGCCGCGCCACCATCGTCCAGTCGCCCCCGAAGGCGGCGTAGGTGCTCCAAAGAACGATCGGGTTGATCACCGGCGAGGCGAGCAGGAACGAGACGCCCAGCCCGACCGAGGCGCCCTTGTTTAGCAACCGCCGCGTCACGGGCACAACACCGCACTCGCAGACCGGGAAAAGCATGCCAAGGAGGCTACCGACGAGCGGTGCGCTGATCCGGCCGCGTGGCAGGAAGCGATTGACCGTCTCGTCGCGCACGAAGACGCCGATTACCCCGGAAACGAGCACGCCGATCAGCACAAACGGCATCGCCTCGATAAAGATGCCGAGGAAGATCGTCGCGAAGGTCTGCACCCCCGGCTTGCCGCCAGTAATCACCAGCGCCACGGCGAGCAGCGCGACAAGCGCGCTGAGCAGCGCCATCGCGGGGCGGTCGTTGCGACGGGCGGGGAGCGGCCCTAACCCCCCGCCTGCCCAAATCTGCCAGAGGGCGCCCGCCGGCTTCCCCACGGGGGAAGGGGGAGACAAGACGAGATCAGGTTGTATTGATGACGGGGGCGTTTGCAACGAGTACCTCGAACCATTAGCCGATCTCGCCGAGGGCGGCGTCGAGGGCGGCGACGATGCGATCAATCTCCGGTGCGGTGATGACGAGCGGCGGCGAAAGCGTGATGACGCATTCGAGACGCGGCACCGTCGCGCTGTTCTTGCCGACGAGCACGCCGTGCTTCTGCGCGGCGGCGATCACGCGATTGACCTGCTCGGCGGGGAGCGGGTCGGTCGTGCCCGGCATGGCGAGTTCGACGCCGACGAGTAGTCCCATGCCGCGCACTTCGCCGACCACATCGCGATGCCCCTGCACGGCGCGCAGCCCGGCGCGCAGCCGGTCACCCATCGCCGCCGCATTCGCGACCAGCCCATCTTCCTCGATGATATTCAGGTTCTCCAGCCCGACGGCGCAGGCGACGGGGTGGCCACCGTAGGTGCTTAACTGGTTGAACTGCACATTGTCCTTCGGGTCGCCGAGAAAGGCTTCAAAGACTTCATCGGTCACGGCGGTGGCGGCGAGCGGGATGTACGCGCTCGAAATGCCCTTCGCCATCGTCATGATGTCCGGCACAATGTCCCAATTCTGGCAGCCGAACATTGTGCCGGTGCGGCCGAACCCGGTGATCACTTCGTCCTGGATGAGTAGGATGCCGTACTTGTCGCAGATCTGCCGGATCAGCGGCCAGTACTCGTCCGGCGGGACGATTACGCCGCCGCCGCCAATCACCGGCTCGCCGATAAAAGCGGCGATGCTTTCCGGCCCCTCGAACTCGATCACCTGCTCCAATTCCTCGGCCAGCAGATGTGCCGCCGCGCTCGGCGTCATCCCGGCGAAGAGGCGAAAGGTGTCCGGCGGGCGGACATGGAGGAAGCCGGGCAGGAGCGGCTCGAATCGCGTCTTGCGCGCATATTGCCCGGTTGCGCCGAGGGCGCCCAGCGTCCAGCCGTGATAGCCGCGATAGCGGGCGATGATCTTCGTGCGGTTCTGGTGCGGATATTTCTGCTGCACATACTGGCGCGCGATCTTCAGCGCCGTCTCGACCGCCTCCGAGCCGCTGTTGACAAAAACGACGTGATTGAGCGTGCCCGGCAGCACCCCGGCGAGGCGGTGCGCCAGTTCGAGCGAGGGGCGCGCGGGGCGGGAAAGGGGCGTGTACGGCAGTTGGCGCATCTGCCGCGCCGCCGCCTCGACCAGCCGTTCCTGCCCGAAGCCGACATTGACGCACCAAAGGCCGGCCATCGCGTCAAGGTATTCCTTGCCGGATTCGTCCACAACCGTGCAGCCATGCCCCTCGACCATCACGAGCGGCGGTTGCCGGAGCGCATGCTGCGTAAATGGCCGCCAGAGTTCGTCCAAATTCGCCGGTGTCGCCTCGATCTGCGTCGCCATCCGTACCCCTCCTCATGTCGTCTATGTGCTCTCTGCTATTCGCTGATCGAACGATAGTCCCCCACGGCGGATGATGCAAGCGCAGACACCAACCGCATGACGAAAGGGGAGCGGCACACGCCGCTCCCCCTCGGATGCTCCAGAATGGACGTGTATCTGTTAGCCGTCGCCTAACCGGCGGATAAAGGCGGACTCACTGCCAGCGCCGGTTTTCGGGGGTGCGGGGGGCAGTGCGGATGCTGGCGACGGAGCGGTCGGGGGTGCAGGCGCCGGGGCGGTTGCCGAAGACGCGGGCGGCGCGGCAGTCGGGGCCGCGTTCACGTTGACCTTGACGATCTGCCCCGTGGGTGGGCCGAAGCCCATGTTTGAGACAAACAGCGTGCCGTCCGGGCCGAACGTCATCCCCGTCGGGAAGAAGAGGCCGCTGGCGACGACTTCCCATGTGCCCGATGTGGTCATCCGCACGACGTTCCCCGACCCCGGCACTGGGCCGGCGTTCGGTACCGTGCTCATCTGTAAGGCATAGAGCCGCCCTTGGCCGTCATAGGCGATACCGAGGACGGCGGAAAGGCCGTTCGTGACCACGCTGAGGGTGCCATCCGGCGTCACTTTGAAGATCTTGGATTTCCCCGTCACGGGAAATGTGTCGAGGTTGCTCACGTAGAAGTTACCGTCGCGGTAGGCGACGACGGTCGGAACAATATGCCCCTGGCTGGCGGAGAAATCGATCACACGGCTCGCCGTGCCATCCGGTGTCACTTTGATCAGTTCACCATGATTCGCCTCGACGACATAGAGGTTGCCGCCGGCCTGGGTCATACTGAAGAAATCGCCGTCCGGCTCGAAGTCGTCCATCTCCGGCTTGGCAACCGGATGGGCCTTCACGTAGGCGCTGAGATCCGTGACGCGTGTCGTGGTGCCGTCCGCGTTGACCTTGAGGACGCTGTTCGGGAAATCGGCGTTGCCGTGTGAGCAGCCCCCAGCGGCGGTCAGCGCGTACAGCGTTGTGCCGATGAACTCGATATCCGCCACGCCTTCGACGGCGCTCTGGTCGCCCATCCCGTCCCGCGTGGAGGGCAGGCCCTGCGCGACGGTAGTGAGTTTACCGCTGGCGTCGATCTTGGAGATACGAGCGGTCTTGCCGCCGGTATAGGGGCCGACGGGAGGAACGACCTGATCGCACTGCCCAGCTGTCGAG
>JALYXG010000588.1 GCA_030947205.1 Chloroflexota bacterium | reverse complement strand
CATGGCGACCGATCGGCAACACGCAATGGCGCGCGATTGACTACCGGAACCGCACCGCCGAGATGGCGATCTTCATTGGCGACGCGGCGGATCGGGGTAAGGGATATGGCACCGAAGCGACGCGCCTGATGCTCGATTACGCCTTCATCGCCCTCGGCCTGCACAACGTCATGCTCACCAGTTACGCCTTCAATCTGGCGGGACAGCGGGCGTACGAGAAGGCCGGGTTCCGCCCGTTCGGTCGGCGCCGTGCGTGCCACTGGATGGGCGGGCAACTCTGGGACGAAATCTACATGGAGTGCCTGGCGACCGAGTTCGAAAGCCCCGTCCTCGCCCGCATCTTCGCACCGGACGAGCGACGCTAAACGGGGGACCTCGCCCCCGGCCCCTCTCTATTGCGATGGAGAGGGGGGCCTCGATCGACGTGCTGTGGCATTGCCAATACGCCCCGATCTCCTGAAGGTCACTCCCCTCTCCATCGCGATGGAGAGGGGTTGGGGGTGAGGTTCCCACCATCACAGCCGTGTCCGCACCGCCCAGAGTTCCGGGAACGCTTTCTCTTTCAAGGCTTCCATCAGGTAGGCGACGCCGCTCGTGCCTGCGGTGCCGGGGCGGTCGCCAATGGCGCGGTCGGCGATGCGGACATGCATCGCCGCCATCAGCCAGTTCGTCTCCGACACATCAACCAGCGCTTCCGCGATGCGGTAGAGTCCACCGGCGCGTGATGGCTCGCGATACAACGCTTCGAGATCAATACTCGCCCGGTCGAGCGTGCCACGAAAGGCCACCCAGACCGGGCTTTCGTCCAGGCTGCGGAGGCCGAGTGCGTGCTGAATCTTGTGAAATTGCCCGGATTCCGAGCCGCTCGCCGTCCCGAGCGCGGGGCGAAATTCCATAAAACTGCGCGGCGGCAGGTGATCGAGCAGCAGCATCTGATCGTTCAGGAGCCGTTGAATCCCCGCGACGCGCAGCAGGTGCTCCACCGCCACCTCGGAATCGCCCGCGTCCAGCGCATCGGTCGCGCAGCGCAGATCGAGCAGTTGCTGCTTGAACCACAACTCGAATGCCTGATGCACGACGATGAAGAAATGCTCCGCCGCCTGCGCGTGCATCGGCATTTCCGGCGGGCCGGCGGGCATTTGCAAAGCGAGCATCTCCGGCAAGTGGAGGTAGTCGCTATAGGTAAGGTCGTTGTCGGCAGTCATCGCGGCATGCTCCGATGCGGAAGGCGACATTTCACGCGGCGGGATCGGTACATCGCCATTTCGCCACCATCCGGCGGCGGCGTCAAGCGGGCGGTAAACCCCGTCGCGCGCTATCGCCCCATGCACGGTGCTATACTGCCGCCCGCACAGGCAAATCGGGCAATGATGGCGGCACGCAAGGAGGCACGGGGTGGACGCGACCGAACTCTGCTTTACGCCGGCGACGGAACTGAGCGCAATGATCCAATCGCTCGATCTTTCGCCCGTCGAGCTGGCCAACGCGGTGATCGCACGCATCGAACGGCTCAACCCGACGCTCAATGCCTTTCTCACCTTCACGCCGGAAATCGCCCGCGACAACGCCAAAGCCGCCGAGGCGCGCGCGCTCCGCTTCGAGCGACGTGGCCCGCTCGACGGCATCCCGTATTCGATCAAGGACCTCGAAGCGACCGCCGGGGTGCGCACAACGTTCGGCTCCAAATTCTTCGCGGACAATGTCCCGACCGAGGACGGCGCGGTCGCGGCGCGGATGAAAGCGACGGGCGGCGTCTTCCTCGGCAAAACGAACACGCCGCATTTCGGCTACAAGGATATGTGCGACAACCTGCTCGGCCCGCCCTGCCGCAACCCGTGGAACACCGAGCGCACCTCGGGCGCGTCGTCGGGCGGCGCGGGCGCGGCGGTCGCGGCGGGCCTCGGGCCGATGGCGCACGGCTCGGACGGTGCGGGTTCGATCCGCATCCCCGCCGCACTTTGTGGCATCTTCGGCATCAAGCCGTCGTACGGACGCGTGCCGTACTACCCGAATGCCGATTACTTCGCCCTCCGCTCCCACAACGGCCCGATGGCGCGCACCGTGCGCGACGGCGCGCTGATGCTGCAAGCGATGGCCGGGCCGGATCACCGCGACCCGCTGACGATTGACGCGCCGCCGGACGACTATCTCGCCGCGTGCGACGGCGACCTTTCCGGCCTGCG
>JALYXG010000580.1 GCA_030947205.1 Chloroflexota bacterium | reverse complement strand
GTGGTTCGCCGCTCGCCGCGTTTTCCGTCGCGCTGATCGCCTTCTGGCTCTTCATCCCCCTTCTGCCACCCAATACGTTTCTGAAGCAGCGCGTCGCGAGTACGCATATGCGCGTCGTCACCGGCCTTATTGCTCTCGGGGAATATCTGGGGGAGACCGCGCCGCCGGACGCCACGCTGGCGATTGACGCGGCCGGTGTCGTGCCGTATATCAGCCACTTATCAACGCTCGACATGCTCGGGTTGAGCGACTACCACATCGCGCATACCGTCAAGGCAACCGGCGACGGATTGCCGGGACATGAGAAGACGGACCCCGCCTACATCCTCGCACAGCACCCCACCTATATTGCCGTCGGGATGAGTAAAGTCACGAGCGGCGGCCGCCCAGGTCGTGGCCTCGATCTGCCCGGATTTGATGCGCAGTACACGCGCGTCGCGCTCGTGCAGATGACCGCATCGGTCGTCTCACCGAACCTCGTTCTCGTCCTGACGCCGCAGACCGACATCCAGGCAGCGATTGACAACGGCTTCACGTACGCGCTGTATCGGCACAAATAGGGTGAAATCAAATGAACCGCAAAGGCGCAAAGAGCGCAAAGATGGAGAAAGAAGAACGGAATCCATCCTCAATTACTTTTCCCCTTTGCGTCCTTTGCGCTCTTTGCGCCTTTGCGGTTCTCCCCGGTTTTCGATTATGAACGGAGGCTGGGTGTGGAAGTGAAGTTGCCGCTGGCGGGCGTGCGGGTGGTGGATCTGACGCGGGTGATGACGGGGCCGTACTGCACGATGATGCTCGCGGACATGGGTGCGGAGGTCATCAAGGTCGAGCAGCCCGGCAAGGGGGATGACACGCGCGCGTGGGGGCCGCCGTTTTCCGAGGGGGAGGCGAACTACTACCTGAGCGTCAACCGGAACAAACGCTCCATCGCCCTCGACTTGAAAAATGACGAAGGTAAGGCGGTCCTTTGGAAGATGATCGAGACGGCGGATGTCCTGATCGAGAACTTCAGCCCCGGCACGATTGGTCGCCTCGGCTTCGATTACGAGGCGGTAGTGGCGCGGCGGCCGGAGATCATCTACTGCTCGATTTCCGGGTTCGGACAGACGGGGCCGGGGCGGAACTGGACGGCGTACGATCTGATCCTGCAGGGGATGAGCGGCATCATGAGTTTGACCGGGCAGGAGGACGGCCCGCCGACGCGCGTCGGTATCCCAATCGCGGACATGACCGCCGGGATGTTCGCGGCGTACGCGATTGTCGCCGCGCTCTACCGCAAGGCGGGCGGTGGCGGCGGCGAGTTCATTGACGCCTCGCTTTTGGGTGCGCAGACTTCGATGCTCGTCTATTACACGGTCAATTACTTCATGGACAACATCGTCGCGCAGCGCGTCGGCAACCGGCACCAGACGATCTGCCCCTACGACACCTACCCGACGGCGGACGGCTTCATCTGCCTCGCCATTGGCAACGACGCGCTCTGGGGTCGATTGTGCGGTGTCCTCGGCTGGCCGGAACGGGGGAACGACCCGCGCTATGCCCGCAATCAGGATCGCCTCGCGCGATACGAGGAAGTGACGGCGATGATCACCGAAAAGTTCGGCGTGATGACGACCGCCGACTTGCTGGAATTGCTCGGCTCCGTCAATGTGCCGTGCGGCCCGATCTACAACATTGACGAGGTCTTCGCGAACCCGCAGGTGCAGCACGAACGGTTGGCTCGCACCGTCACGCACCCGACGATCGGCGAATTGACCGTGCCCGGTATGCCGTACCATCTGCGGCGCGCCGATCTCGAAGTGACCCTGCCGCCGCCGCTCCTTGGCGAACACACCGATACGATTTTGCGCGAACTCGGTTACGCCGACGGCACAATTGCCGACCTGCGCGCGGGTGGAGCGGTCGCGTAAGGGAGCGGTAGCGCAGGCGCGCGCTACAGCGCTGCGTCGGGAAACGGGCCGGAATAGTCCCCCGGTTGCTCCGCGTCGCTTTCCTCGTCCGGCTCTTCTTCGAGACGCAGCAGTCTCCGGTCAATGTCGGCGTTCAGCGTGCGGTAGACGGAGCCGGTGATCGTGCCGCGATTGCGCAGCGAAAGGAGTGCGTCTTTCTCCGCCTGCAACGCCTTGCGCCGCGCGACGATCACCTGTTCGGCGCGGATGGCGTCCGCCGAGACGTTTAACCCTTCGAGTTCGTCGCGCAGCCGGGTTCCGCGCTCCTCGTAGGAACGGGCGAGTTGGGCATAAACATCCGGCGCGATCTCGCCGCCGTCGCTGAGGTCTTTCAGGGCGCGGCGGGCGGCTTGTGTCGCCACGAGCTGCCCCTGTAGGCGCTCGAAGGCGAGCAGGTGCGCGGAATGGTCCGTGCCGCTGAGGCCGAGCCGCGCGATCAGTGGCCGGATCGTCAGCCCCTGCACGAGCAGCGTGAAGACGACAACGCCGAAGGTCATCAGGAGGATCGTCGGGCGTTCCGGCACGGCGTCGCCGGGGATGCTGAGTGCGGCGGCGAGTGAGATCGCCCCGCGCAGTCCGCCCCAAAGGATGACGTGCTGGAAGCGAAGCGGGATGCGGAAGACGGGCGCGTTGCGCCAGTTCGTGTACAGCCCGACACCGTAGACGACGATCGCGCGGCTGACGAGGATGCCGACAATCGCCGACAGGATCAGTGGGATGTCCACCCGGCTGACGGATGCCGTATGCACCTGAAGGCCGATCAGCAGGAAGATTAGCGAGTTGGCGAAGTAGCCGATCAGTTCCCAGGTATCGTGCATCGAAACGCGCGTGCGCGCCGACATGCTGGCGCGCGAGGCGTAGTTGCCGGTGACGAGCGCCAGCACGACGACCGCGATCACCGGCGACGCACCGATCTCGTTGCCGCCGACGGTCAGGTGCGTGTGCTCGCAAAGGATGAAGGTACCGTACGCCATCAGCAGCGTGACGGTGATCTCGACGAGATAGTCGTCAATCTGCCGGAGCGCGAGCGCGCCGAGATAGCCGACCGCCAGCCCGACCGCCATGCCCCCGGCAATCGAGGCGACAAAGGCGAGAATCGTCGTTGAGGCGGTCACCCCACCGGCGACGACCACCACGAGGATCAGTTTAAAGATGACGAGCGCGGTGCCATCGTTGAACAGGCTTTCGCCCTCGATGATGATTGCGAGGCGGCGGTTCGCGCCGATTTGCCGGAAGATCGCGAGGACGGAGACCGGATCGGTCGCCGAAATTAGCGCGCCGAACAGGAGCGCGACGGGCCAGCGGAGTCCGGCCATGTGGACAATCGCGCCGACGATGAACGTGCCCGCGATCACGCCGGGGATGGCGAGCGCGGTGATCGGGCGGATTTCCGCACGGAGGCGCGGCCACGAGAGGTTGTACGCCGCCTCGAACAGGAGCGCGGGGATGAAGACCTCGAGAATCAAATCCTCGGTCAGCGGCACCTTGAATGGACCGCCGATCACGCCGAGTGTCAGCCCCGCGACGACGAGCGCAATCGTGTACGGCACGCGGACAAAGTGCGTCAAGGCGGCGACGAGCGTGACCGCAAAGAGCAGCCAGACAATCGTCGTCACCGCCGTGGCGGTCGTGCTTACCAGTACAGGCGAGGGCAGGACGCCCATCATTGTGTCACTCCATCCATCTGTCCGTGCACGCCACGCGGAATGCGGCCAGTATACAGGCGCGCGGGGCGGCATAACGTCGGTAGCGCAGGCTGGAAAGCCTGCGCCCCTGGACGGCGACCGCAGGCTGGAAAACCTGCGCTACTGAAATTGACCCGTGGCGTGCTGGCTGGTATGCTTTGTCGTGCTGAGCCGAAGTGGCGGAATGGCAGACGCGACGGTCTCAAACACCGTTGCCGCAAGGCATGAGGGTTCGAGTCCCTCCTTCGGCACCATCTTTACCAGTGCTGAGTATCGAGTGCTGAGTACTGAGTGCGATTCGCAGTACTGGGGGATGTCAGATGCAGCGAGATTCAGCCGAAAATCTGCGTTCAGAAAGCTACGCGTACCCGTCGCGGCGGATGCCGGTGATCGCGTCGCGCGGCATTGTCGCGACGAGCGAGCCGCTGGCGGCGCAGGCCGGGTTGGAAATGCTCCAGCGGGGCGGTAGCGCCGTGGACGCGGCCATCGCGACCGCGATCACATTGACCGTGGTGGAACCAACGTCCAACGGCATCGGCTCCGACGCTTTCGCGCTCGTCTGGGACGGCAAGAAGCTGCACGGCCTCAACGCCTCCGGCCGCGCCCCCGCGACGCATACGATGGACCTGTTCGAGAAACTCGGCCACACCGAATATCCGCGCAGTGGCTGGTTGCCCGTCACGGTGCCCGGCGCACCCGGCGCGTGGCGGGAGTTGCACGATAAGTTCGGCAAACTGCCCTTCGCGCAACTCTTCGAGCCGGCGATCCGCTACGCATCCGGCGGCTACCCGCTCGCGCCGGTCGTCGCGGAAGGGTGGGCCGGTTCGGCGCGGCGCTACGCCGAGGAGCACGTCGGCCCCGAGTTCGCGGGGTGGTTCTCCACCTTCACGAAGGATGGCACGCCGCCGCGCGCGGGCGACATGTGGACACTGCCCGATCACGCGCGCACGCTCCAGCGGATCGCGGAAAGCGGCGCGGACGATTTCTACAAAGGCGACTTGGCCGGAAAAATCGCCGACTTCGCCGCCGAAACGAACGGCTACATCACCCGCGCGGACCTGGCGGCCCACACGAGTACCTGGGTGGACCCGATCAGCGTCTCGTATCGCGGCCATGAGGTCTGGGAGATCC
>JALYXG010000575.1 GCA_030947205.1 Chloroflexota bacterium | reverse complement strand
TACGAGAGTATAGCAGCCCCCAGCGCAGCAATACCATGAACGTGATACGAATGCACGCGATGGTGTAAAAGGCGTCGAAGTTCGCTGCCAGGTGCCGTCTGCTTGCCAGCGTTGCAGGTGGCGATGGGCGGTGGAGTCGTCGCCGCCTTTGCCGGTAAGTACGCCCATGCGCATCCCGTGCGCAGGACGTTAAAGAATGGCGTTGAGGGTACGGCGGTCATCGGCGCGCGGGCGATACTACCGCATCAGGGTTTTGAGATGAGTTATAGGAATCGGAGATCGGCGTCACAAAACCCCTCCTATTCAAGACAACCCCGAACGATGTTCGGCGGCACTAAATTCTCCAATGAATCGCGTTCCGTTACCCGTCTCGTTATCAACGTCCCATTTCCGGACCGGCTCATTGGCTTTTGGGAATCGCTGGTCGGATCCTCTTTCCATTGCCGAATAGCTGCAACGTGCTCGGTGCAGATGGTTTCCCGTTCACCAATCGGCCTCGTTGTACCAGCCAAGAAACGGAGCACGGTCCCATGGGCCGCGTCCCGTCTCTCCGACCGTATCGGGAAGCCTACTTGACGGTGAAGCCCTTGATCATGCCGAGATGTGCGTGCGAGTCGCCGTTCGGCTTGGACTGGTCCGGCACGTTGCAGATCGCTACGTAGTTGCCCGGCATGAGATCGAACACCGCGATACCGGTGTTGCCCTTCGTCAGGGCATTCATGCCGCCCATCGGGATCAGGGGCGGGGGGCCGGCGGGCGGCGCGGTCGCGGCGTAGTACGCCTTGACGTCCCCGATGGTCTTGCCGGGGACGATCTGACCAATGTTGAACTCATGGAACTGCGCGCCGGTGTTCATCACCGTGTACATGCTCTTCCCGGCGGGCAGCGTGTCGGGCATCGTGAAGTCGAAGTCGAACATCGTGATCGTGCCGTTCACCGCTGGCGCGGGGGACGCGGCGACCGGTGCTGCGGTCACTTTCAGGGGCATCAGCATCCCCTTGGCGAGGTGGGGAATGTGATCGTCGCCCGCGATGAAGCAGGCAATCATGTACTGGCCCTCCTTGAGGTTCAGGATCACCTCGGTACCGCCGCCGGGAAGGGTGACGCCCGCCCCGCCCGCCTGCGTCACAAGGCCGAAGACCTCGCCCAGTCCTTGCTCACCCTTCGCGAAGGCCGCGCCGAGTTGGTCGGGCGTGACGCCGGTGTTGAGCAGCATGAACTGGGCGTGGTGGATTTCTTTGCCGGTATTCTTCATCTGCACACGGGTCTGGCCGCCGGGGATGCTACCGAGCGTCCTGAACCCGTAGTCGAACGCCTCGATCACCATCGTCTGGATGCCGCCGCTTGTCGTGCCCGCTGCCGCGCTGCCGGAGGCGGTCGTCGCACTGACGCTGCTGGCGACCGCGCTCCCGGCGGGCCGGGTCGCCACCGCCGCACTGCCGACGACCGTGGTGCTGGATGCAGTCGTTGATGCCGCAGGAGCGGTGGTGGCGGCGGTGGCATTCGCCACGGCGGAACCAGCGGGGCGGGTTGCCACTGACGCGCTCCCTGCGGCGGCCGTCGGTGCGACCTGTGCGGCGGGTGCGGCTGTTGTCGGCGCTGCGGTCGTCGGCACGCTCGGCTTCGGCGTGTCGGTCGCGGTGCTACTCCCGCCGCAGGCCGCGAGGATCGCGCTCCCCGCCGCCGTGCCCGCGACCATCAGGAACCGACGGCGACCGAGCCGCGCCCCGACCATCTCCAACGTACCCACCGGCACCCTCCTTTAATCTTGCCCCAACAAACTTCCGTACGACGCAACAGATAGGGTGCGCACGCATGTGTTCTAACGGTTGGAGCCCCGCCCCGGTTCCGCGAGCGGAAGACGGACGCGCGCGTCACACCTCGCCAAGATATACCCGCCGTCGCTCAGGCGGGCGGCGGTGGCCCGGCGAAGATCACGCCGTGCTTCCGGCAGATCCCCATGAACCGCTCCATATCGGGCGGCCCCTGGGGCGCGGGCACCGTCGCCGTGTAGGCCACCGGCTCACCGACTTCCGCGAAGAAGTCGTCCATCCCGGCGGGGGCGAAGACCGCCAGGTAGCGCGCCGTCGTCCCCCCCACGTTCAGGTTCGTGTGCGGCACCCCGCCCGGGACATGGACCACATCCCCCGCCGAGGCGCGCACCGTCTCCCCGAGGCCGGGGAAGGCGAACTCCCCCGCGAGGATGTAGAACGTCTCCTGCGCCGCGTGGGTGTGCAGGCCGGGCACGCCGCCCCCGGGCGCGACGATCGTCTCGGTGACCGCGTAGGCGCCGTTCGTCTGCGCCCCCGTGACTTTCAGCGTGACCAGGTTGTCGATGATCAGATAGGAGGCGCCCTCGCCCGACGCCACCGGCGCGAACCCAGATGTCGTATCCATCGTGCCATGCTCCTTTTTGCGCGTGTTGCTCCGTCCGCATCGTGCGGCCGTCTCTCCGGAACGTGTCATCGGGAAGAGCGGCTGCCGCTCAGCGCGGTCCGTCGCGCGAGCGCTGGGGCGTCCACCCCGTGCGCAGGAGCGCGAGGCAGTCGCCCAGCGCATCCTCGGCGCGATCCGTGTCGGGATCGATCGGCTCCTTGCCGAGCGCCTCGGCGATCACCCCGCGGGAAACCGCGAACAGGAGGCGCATCGCCCGACGGCCGGGGATGCCGGGCGCGATCACCCCGGCCGTAGTCGCCCCCTCCACCGCGCGCTGCAGCAGTGCCCCGGTGGCGAAGGCGGCATCCAAGTTGGCCGCCGACGGTACGAAACCCGGCACGGGGCTACTGGTGACGAGTTCGTAAAGTTCACGGTGCGCGCGCGCCAGGGCGAGGCGGGAGCGAAACCATGCCTCGATGCCTTCCCATCCCGGCGGATATGCGGCCCAGATCCGTGCGTCGCTCTCGCGAATCAGGCGGACGCCCTCGGCATAGAGCGCGTCGTAGAGGGCCGCCTTGCTCGGGAAATATTTGTACAGGCTCGGGGGGCGCACGCCGACATGCTGGGCGACCTCATTGAGGTTGAGGGCGGCGACGCCGCGCTCGTGGAGGATCCGCTCGGCGGCGGCGAGGATGGCGTCGAGCATCTCGCGCCGGTTGCGCTGCCGACGCTGGGCGGGGGAGGGGATGATCGCGTCGGGGCGAAGGATGTCTGCCACAAACCACCTCGTCGATGCTGCGGTGTCATTATGGCTAATGTTATTAGCCAAGGCTATTGACGGTAGCATAAACGGCGATTGGCGGGATGTCAAGATGGAGCGGACGCTCGCCTCTGTCTCGCACGCCGCCGGGCATGGATGTGGCGGCTGCATGATCGCGAAGACGAGAACACCATGATTACTCATTTCGTGGTCTTTCGGTTCGACGCGCTCCGCGTGGACCGCCATGCCGACATGTGCCTGATACTTCTCGAAATCTAACGACTGATATCTCCAGGCTTATCGGCCCAAGGAAAGACTGCATGGTATGGCGGTCTATCGGGGGTCGATTGACGAAACGACGCTCCTCTGTCAAGTCTTTCGTCACCGCGCCTCTTCGAGTCTCTTGAGGAAGTGGCTGCAGTCGCGACTTTCATCCACTTCCTCAGGCCGTTGCGATCTTCCGCCGCGTCAGGCTGCAAGGGACGCTTCCTCTCCTCCCGATGCGGGGTGACATTGCTGCCATTGTCGCCAGATCGCGCGCGCGAGATACCGCTTCAACGCCCGCAGCGCCTCGCGCCGCGTCTTCCCTTCCTGCGTCCGCCGTTCCAGATAGGCCCGTGCCGGCGGCGAGCAGCGTGCTTGGGTCACCGCGATGCGATACAGGATCGCATTGAGCCGCCGGTTGCCCCCGCGATTGACTCGATGGCGCACCCGTTCGGCCGACGACGCCTCGAGCGGGGCGACGCCGGCATAGGCGGCGAGTTGCGCATCGTTGGCGAAGCGTTGCCCCGGACCGAGGATGCCCGCCAACGCCGCCGCAGTCAGGAGGTCCACGCCGCAGATGGTCGTCAGCGGCGTGAACCGCGGTGCTGCTAGGGTTCGGATCTGCGCGGCGAGGTCCTCAGCCTGCTCACGGGCGAGTCGCAGGCGCTGGGCGAGCCGTCGGACGGCCGCGGCCCGGTGCTGCTGGGCCGCGCAGGGATCCGTCGTCGCATACACCTCCAGCGCCTGGAGGCCTTTGCGGGTCCGCAGACTCGGGAGGTGGCGGGCATACTCGGGGTCGAGGTGCAGCAGGAGTTGATGGATCTGGTTGCGCAACCGCGTCACCTCGGCGACGAGACCCTCGCGCTCGGTGACCAGCAGGTCCAGCGTCGCCGTCTCGTCATCCGCGATGACGACGGGGAGGGCGGTCGCCTCACGCCAGACGAGTACGGCCACAGCATGGGCGTCGAGGCGGTCGTTCTTCCCCGAGCGGCGCGCCTGACGACGGCCGGCGGCGGTCCACCGGGGATTGACTTCGTAGACGGTGATGTCGGCCGCGACCAACGACTGAGCCAGTCCCCGGCCATAATTCCAGGCGCCCTCGATACCCCACTGACAGGGATCCCCCAGCGTGGTCGCCCACTCTGCCAGCGCTTCCCAACCTGTGACGCTGTTGTCGCCACGCCAGTGTGCGATCTCCCGACCACGCTCATCGAGCGCGACGGCCATGTGGACCCGCTTGTGTGCATCGACCCCGATCGTGATCACGCTCCCCTCCTGTCGTATGACGGACCGCGCGTCGCTCCGGGGTGGACAGGACTCTCTCGGGTCGCGTCGGTGACGGCGACCGGCTCCTCTCAGGTCACGCCCCAGGAGCCCGGTGCGGGGGCGACAAGTCGTTTCGGTGGGCACGCAGCCTGTCAATCAATGGGTCAACCCACCGCACCACGCTCATACCTATTCTCACAGAGAGTCAATCAAAGTACGCTAAGGACTAAATGGTAGGGGGAACGGCGGTGCTTGCTGCGACCGAATATCCGGCTGGGGTACACCCCAGCTTGACGCTTTAATGTGCTCAGTCCACTGCATTTCTCGGCGTTGCGGGTGAAGATGACGCGCAGGTGGTCGCGGCCGGCGCGCGCCCGCCATCTCGCCGCTCGCCAGAGTTGGACGCAGGTTTTCTTTCCATAGGTCCACCACGCCAGGGGGAAGAAGGTCGACTCCGGGAGCGGCCCACCGATCATCCCGGCGATCTCCTTGTAGGTCAGCGCGACCTCACCTCGCTCGCTCGTCGCGAGGAGGTCGATCAGCGGCTGGTAGCGGGTCGGGTCGGCCCCATCTCCCCCTCGGCAT
>JALYXG010000569.1 GCA_030947205.1 Chloroflexota bacterium | reverse complement strand
GTCACGGTAAAGTCGAGTGCGCGCTCCGTCGAGACATTGCCCGCGAAGTCGGTGGCGCGCGCGCGGATCGTGTGATTGCCGGGCGCCGCGATAAAGAGTTCGGGCTTGAAGGAGACATCGCCGAAGTACAATTGCCATGCGCCGCCATCGAGTTGATATTCGACCGCGATCACGCCACTGAGTTGATCCGCATAGCCGATTTTCAGCCGTGTGAGACCGGCGGATGATGGCCGCGACGGATCGGGTGTCGTCACGGGGCGCGCCGCCGACCCGGTCGCGCCCGTCGCACTGCCGGTCGTACCCGTGCCGGTCGTACCCGGTGGCGTCGGGGGTGCGCCCGTGGAGACCGTGACATCGAGGCGGGGCGGCGTGCGATCAATCGTAAATCGCCGACGCGACACCCGAACCGAACTGCCTTGCTGCGTCACCAAAACGGCTTCATAGACACCGTCGTCTTTGATGACCGTCCCTGCCGTCACCGGACGCGACGCCGTGGGCTGATTGATGACTCCCGATCCCACGCCGGGAAGCGACAACGAAAAGAGCGTGAACTTCATCACCTGACCGATGTCGTCGGCGGAATTAACGTCCAGTCGCACCTCGCGCCGCGTGACACTCCCATCCGGGACACTCCAGCGGATCGGCGTTCGCCCGCTATCGGTACTGGCGGTGGCGCTGCCGACGACCGGGGCGCCGCTGACCGCTGATCCACTCGCCGCCGTCCCCACAGGGGTGTTGCTCGTCGTCCCGGCCTGCTGCAACGTGCCGGACGCTGCCAGCCCGATTGCCGTGCCCGGCACGGGGGGCGGATTGATGGGGTTCGGCGCTGACAGCGTGCCCGGCTTGCTCGTTCCGCTCGCGTCGTACAGGTTATCGTCCGAGATGACCGCAGTGCGGTACTGCGCCGCCACCTTCAAGACAAGGTCCGGGTACCAATCCGCGACCGTAAACGCGCCTAATGCAGCGCGCGGATCGGCGGCGATACCGCGCTGCTGCAGAAAGAAGGCGGCAGCCCAGATGGACGCCTCCGGGTCCCAAATACCGGCATCCCCCAATGGCCGACCCGTCGCCGCGTCCACGTTTTTCGAGAACATCCGGTACGTGCTCGGCAGGAACTGCATCATCCCCAGCGCCCGCTCGTCGTCCGTACCGGCGAGGCTGGCGTTCGGTGGCCCCATCGCACGCGGCGTGAAGCCCGACTCGACACGCGCCATCGCGAGCAGGATTTCCTTCGGCACACCCGTTTGCTCGGCGACCTTCGCAAAGATTGACAAGAGTTGCGTCGGGGCGACGAGCGGCCCATCGGCGGGCGTCGCGATTCCCGTCGCGTCCGCCGCCGGTGTCTGCGATCCGACCAGGCGCGGGCAGGCGCGGTCCATCCCCGCAAATGTCCGAATCCAACGCGGGTTGTAGCCGCTGCCGATGAAGGACTGCAACGTTTTGGTCGTCGTCCCATCCCACGGATCGTTGACGAGGTAATTGCTCGCCTCGCCCCCGCCACCGGCCGTGACGACGACGAAATGCAGCCCAGTCTGGCCCCGCAATAGTCCGACAATTGCCGGGTCACCGCCCGCCAGCACCTGGTCGAGGCTCGGCCACGAGAAATCGAGGGCGTTGTTCCCCGTCACCGCGCCGTTCGCGCAACCGGCGACGCTCGACCAGGCGAGGAGATCGGCGTGGTCGTCCAAACAGGCGGTGAGCTGCGGTGGCGTGAGGATCGCCCCGTAATAGTTCATCAGCATCGCCGACGCGGTGACCGCGCAGCCATATCGACCGATCGTGTCGCCGCTTGACTGCATGATGACATTGCGCCACGTCGGATCATTCTGACTGAATGCGGGCAGGCCGCACGCACCCAGGCCCGTACCCGTCGGCGGCGTCTGCGTGCCCGCTCCGCCATCGCGCGGCGCGACCGCCGACGAAGCCGCAACGGTCTCGGTCGAACCCGTGAGGACATCAACCGCCACCTGATGCGGCGCGCTCGCCTGCGTGATCGGCGGTGTCGTCACCAGTGGTCGCGTCGTCCCGGTAGACTTTCCGGTCTGTGCCGCCGAAACGCTCGTCACACTCGGAAAGAGCACGCTCCGGTTGTCCTGCGCCCAGCACAGCGACTGCGACGCGTCGCCATAAAACCCTTCGGGGCGCAATTCGGGCGGCGCGGCGACTTTATGCGCCTGCTGGCCCGCTTCGCCAATCCAGAGTTCCAATTGGCTCTGCCCCAGCGCCGACTGCTGGTCGTTGTAGCGGACAAATGCGACCTGGCGATTGTCCGCCGACCATGCCGGACGGACGACCCACATGCCCTTCGGCACGCTCGCCAGTTCCTGCCGCTGACTCGGATTCGCGACATCAATCGCCCACAGGTGGGCGTCGTCCAATGCCTCGTTGCTCGCGGTCACGTACGCGACGCGCGACCCATCGGGCGAGAGCGCGACGAGCGACGAAAAGAGCGGCGAGAGTGTATCGGCCGACTCCGTCCGCAACACTTTCATGTCCGACAAATCGGGCTCCCGGATGCGGATCGCCGTCACCAGATCGTCGCTGTACAGGTCAACTTGTTTGAGTGGCCGCGCGACACAGGCAGCGTTGGCGATTGTATGCCCCCTGGAGCGGATGGCGAGCACGACGAGCAACCCAACGACGAGCGCGAGCACGGCGAATCCGCCAGCGAAGGCGAGGATCGCCGTGCGAGACAAGCCGCCGCGTGCATTGCCGACGGGCGCGATCGCCCGCATCGGCGGCGCGCCCGTCGCGCCATACAGCAACGCGATCTGTGTCGCCTCAACGACGATGTTGCTCATCCGCGCGAACGCGCGAACCGTCAATACGAGTTCTTCGGACGCGGCATCGGCCGGCGGCGCGATCACAATCGTTGCGTATGCCTGGCTGCCCGCATCCACGCTCAACGTCGGCGGGCGGAGCGTCACCCACGCCGGATCAACACCGCGAATACTCAGCACATACTCGTCCGGCCCCGCACCGCCGTGGGCCACCATCGCAGTCAACTGGAGCGTGCCGCCCGCCCAGACCTCGGATTGATCGCCGGACAGGGTGAGCACGGGGGGTTGCATTGCCACTCAGTGGAACTCCCGAGGAACGCTCCCCGCTCGCGGGGGCACCGTTGAACGCCAACCCGCGATGCGAGCGTGTACGAATTGAACCACGTTCAGGACACGCCGGAATCACACCGATCACGCAGACGCCCGGACATTCCGTATGGGGTGGCTTATGTGCCGGTGCCCCGATACGTGACGATAAAAGTCTGCGACCCGGCGCTCGCGGTGTAAGCAATCGTCGCGGTGCCGTTCCGCGCGCCCGTGGCGACCGGGGTAAAACTGACTGTCAGTGTGCAGGTCGCACTGGGGGCCAGCGTCGTCGTGCAGGTCGAGAGGCCGGTATTGACGGTGAAATCTCCGGCGGTGGTGAATGGCAGCGTCAGCGTCATGGCGCTCGCGCCATTATTCGTCAGCGTCACCGCCGGGCAGGTGCCGGTCGTGCTGACGGCGGCGGCGGGGCAGGTGACCGTCACGGGTGACACGCCGAGCGCGGGCGCCGCCGCGACACCCATCCCTGTGAGATTGACGATGTGCGGGCTGCCGGGCGCATTGTCGGTGATCGTGAGCGTTCCCGTCCGCGCGCCGGTAAACGTCGTGGTCGGTGCGAAGTTGACGATGATAACGCACGATGCACCGGCAGCGACCGTGGCGCCGCAGGTCGAATTCGGGAGATCGGTACCAAACGGCGTGGTCGTCACAAGCGGCGGCGTGATTGTCAGGGCACTCGTCCCAGTGTTACGCAGCGTCAATTGCTGGCATCCGCCCGTCGCTCCGTTCTGCGTATCGGCGCATGCAATCGTCGTCGTGGAAAGCGATACCGCCGGTTGCGTGCCACTGCCGCTCAAGGCAATCGTGCGCGGGCTGCCGGCGGCATTGTCGGTCATCACCAGCGTACCCGTGCGCACGCCGGTTGCTGATGGCGTAAACCCAACCGACAGCGTACAGGTTGCACCGGCGGCGAGTGTCGCTCCGCAACTGCTCCCGCCGCTCGTGTCAATGACGAACTCAGGGCCGCCCACCGTGATTGCGACGCTCAGATTCAGCCCGCCATTACCCGAATTCGTGACCGTGAGCGAGCAAATCACGCGGACGCCGACGACCGTGTTGGCACAGGTGATCGCCGTCGGCGACAAACCGACAATCGCCTGCGTGCCATTCCCGCTCAACGTCACCGTCTGCGGGCTGCCCGGACCGTTGTCCGTGATCCGCACCGCACCCGTCCGCGCGCCCGATGCTGACGGCGTGAAGTTGATTGCGAGCGAGCAGGACGCGCCCGGCGCGACCGTCGTGCCGCAGGTCGAGTTGGTCAACGTGTCCAGCGCGAATTCGCTTCCCGTAATTGCCACCTGCGACAGTGTCAACTGCGCCG
This sequence comes from Chloroflexota bacterium, assembly GCA_030947205.1. Classification (GTDB taxonomy): domain Bacteria; phylum Chloroflexota; class Chloroflexia; order Thermomicrobiales; family JALYUS01; genus JALYUS01. The sequence continues at coordinate 1,362 of JALYXG010000569.1, read as the reverse complement.
TGCCGGGGTTCGTGATCGTCAAGCGCGTCGGGCACGAGGCGGTCGTTGCCACCGGGGTGTCCGGGCAGGAGAGCGTCGTCGCACTCAATGAAATCCCCGGTGTGCCGAGTCCTTTTCCGGTGAGGTTCACCGTGTGCGGGCTGCCGGGGGCGTTGTCGGTGATCGTCAGCGTGCCGCCGCGCTGACCATCAACCGCCGGGGTGAAAGTGACGGCGAGGACACAGGTGTTGCCGGGCGTCAGGATCGTGCCGCAGGTCGAGCGCGCGCCGTCAATCGCGAACTCATTGCTGATCGCGATCAGCGACAGAACAACGTTGCCGGTGCCCGCACTGCCATTCGCGACGGTCACGAGCAGGGTACAAGCCGCAGTGGCGCCGACCGCCGTGTCCGGGCAATTCCCTGCCTGTGTGACGGTCAGCGCAGGCGTACCGATGCCGTTGCCACTGAGCGGCACCTTGTGCGGGCTGCCGACCGCGTTATCGGCAATCGTCAGGAAGCCCGTGAGGTTGCCGAATGTACCGGGCGCGAAGACGACGGTGATCTGACACGTCGCCCCCGGATCGAGGTTCGTTCCGCAGGTCGTCGTCGCGACGGAGTACGGGCTGTTCGCCGTGATGCCCGTCCATGTCAGCCGCGCGGTGCCCGTATTCGACAAGCCGACTTGCGCGCAGGGGTTGCTCGAACCAATCAAGGTGTCGGGGCAGGAAACCGACTGCACGCTGAGCGTCACGGCGGGTGCGAGCGCGTTGCCGGTGAATTGCACCGCGTGTGGGCTACCGGCGGCGTTGTCAATAATCGTCACATTGCCCGCGTGGCTACCCGCCGTTGTCGGTGTGAATGCCACCTGGAGCGCGCAACTGCCGCTCGGTGCGAGCGTCGTCCCGCACGTCGGACCGGCCGTCGGGGCGCTCACATGGAAGTCGTCGTTCGCGACGATGCTACTCAACGAGAGCGTCGCGTCGCCGGTGTTGGTGAGCGTCAGCGGCGATCCGCAGTTTGCCGTCGCGCCGACCGCCGTGTCCGGGCAGATAATCGCTGTTGGGCTGATGGACAGTACCGGCGCCTGGCCCGTGCCGAGCAGCGCAATCGCGTGCGGGCTGCCCGCCGCGTCGTCGGTGATCGTCAGGCTGCCGGTGCGGCTGCCCGCTGCGGTTGGCCCAAAAGTCGTCGTGATCTGGCAGACGACATTCGGCAGAACCGACGTGCCGCAGTTCGAGGAGATCGTCGAAACAAAGTCACCGCTCTGGACGATACTGCTGATGGTCAGCGCGGACGTTCCCGAATTCGTCAGCGTCACGACGGGGCAGGTCGCGGTCGTGCCGACCAATGTCCCGGTGCAGGTGACGGACTGCGTGCTGAGCG
>JALYXG010000542.1 GCA_030947205.1 Chloroflexota bacterium | reverse complement strand
CCGCTCGGGGACAGCACGGGGCCGGACGACGAGTGTCGGCACGGTCGCGCCGGTAATCACCTTGCGCGCGACGCTGCCGAACGCCCAGTGCAGCACGCCACCCGCGCCGTGCGTGGCCATGACGATGCACCGGCCGGCGCTCCGTTCGGCGTGGCGCAGAATTTCCTCGGCGGCGTCGCCGACGGCGACGTACGTATCAACCGGTCGCTCGTGGCCGATCAGCGCGCTCGCACGCGCTTCCAGTTCCCGGCCCGCCCGGGCGAGCGCCGCCGCCTCACCGGCGGCGTCGTAGCGCAACTCGTAGTCGAGCGCGTGATAGCCACGCGGCACGACATGGACGAGCGTCATCGGCACACGCATCGCGTCCGTCAGCGCCAGGGCGTACGGGAGGGCGCTCTCCGCGAGCGGCGAACCGTCGAGCGGGACGGTGATGCCACTAAACATGTTGGGCCTCCTTCGTCGTCACGCCCTCATCGGCGGTGGGGTCAACCCCTGGGCATGTCTTCGCATAGGCAGACACGGCATCAATGAGCATCGCATCAATCGTCGCATTGGGCGTCCCGATGGCGATTGGGCGATCATCGGTCTTACCTCCGGCGAGCCAGAAGAGATGCGCGTCGCCTTCGATGACTTCGAGGACGATGTGCAGGTCGTTGGCGACGAACTCAACGGTGTGATAGCCGTGGGCGTCGCGACGCGCGAAGATCGCTCCCTGACCCGAGCGTAGCGCGGGCGCGGCAAATGCGGCGGCCAGGTCGGCGAAGCGCCGCAGCAGGTAGGGTCCATGGAACGCGACCACATTTCGTGCCTGTTCGTCGCTCTGCCACGTCTGTCGCTGGGCCAGCGCCAGCGACCCGACGATCGTGCGCAGATTGTCTTCGAAACGCATACCTTGCCTCCTTAACACGCCGATCGTCGTCACCCGCCGATCAGCAGGGCGGAAACAGCGACCACGCGAAACGCCAACACCTTCGCTTCGGCTGCTCCTCGCTGTACTATCGCCGTTCGCTCGTCACAAAGGCATCACGTCGGGTGCGTCTCCGTGCCAAATTCGTACCAACTCCGCACGGCTTCAACCACTGCCACGCAACTGTCACGCGGTACCGGGCGATGTGACGGTTTTGGCACAGCGATGTCGGTAGGCTGTAGCTGATTGTTGATCGCTTCATGGGGAGGTGATGATGCTGACACTGCTGATCGCGTGGCTAACCACGTTCCTCATCAATATCGTCCCGTTCTTCATGCCGCCAACATGGACGGTGCTGGCGTTCTTCCGCATCCATGATCACGTACCGATCTGGCTGCTGACACCGGGGGGCGCCCTCTGTGCGACGGCGGGTCGCTGTGTCCTCGCCGTCGCGACTCGCCACCTCGGCACTCGCATCCTACCCGCACGCGAACGACAGAATGTCGCGCGGCTCGGATCGTTCCTCGCACGGAAGCGGTGGACGTACGTCGGCGTGCTGTTCTACGCCTTCGGCCCCATCCCATCTCCGCACCTCTTCATCGCCGCCGGGTTGGTCGGCGCGGACCTCCGGCTGATCGCGGCCGCGTTCTTCGTCGGTCGCCTCGTTAGCTACACGGCGCTCGTCGCCGGGGCGAGCGCCGTGGCAGAACGCCTCGGTCCGTTGTTTGTCCGGCAGTTCGGAAGCGGGTTCGCGCTCGTCGGACCGATCACTGCGGTGCTGATGGTCATGCTCCTCGTCAAAATCGATTGGCAATCCGTGCTCGACCGCTGGGAGCATCGGTCGCAAAAAGAGCCGCTCGATCCGTCGCGCGAGGCAAGACCCTGAACTTTTCTACAGACCGGGGCGCGGGGAATGGTTCAGGAATTGGGTGTTCCCCGGCGGAAAGTGACGCGCCAGTCGCCCTCCGGTGTGCGCATCGTCTCGTGCACGAAGCCCCGCTGCGCCAGCACGCCGTACAGCGGCACCGGCTCGAAGACATTCAGGATCACCAGTTCCTCGCCCTCGCCGAGGTCCGCGACCGCGCCCATGATCCGGTCGAATGGCTCCTGCCCGCGCTGAATATCATCGCGTACATCCACAACTCGTTGAGCAACCATACCGTTTCACTCTCCTTACCGACTCTGGTGATGGATCACCGGGCGGGATTACCGCGCCCTTTCCATCGTCCGCAGAAGCCGCGCCGTTGTCTGTGCGATTTGTCACAGCGCGCGATCTTTCTACCCGCTACGATGATGGCGTACGGCGATGGGGCCGTGCGGTACCCCTCGATCGGAGGCATAGGCATGAGTGGCGAAACAGCATCGGTGCAATTGGAAGAACAGGTACGCTTCGACGACCGGCATCCGGTTGCGACACAACTCGAAACGGCCCTGCCGGGGCAGGTGCTCCTGATCGGCATGCGCGCGGGGCAGCAGCTGCGCGATCATCGCGTCGCGACGCCGATCACGATTCAGGTCGTCCGGGGTGCGGGGACGATCACGGCGTCAGATACGGTCTATCCCGCGCAATCCGGCACCTTCGTATCGCTCGGCGCGGAT
>JALYXG010000502.1 GCA_030947205.1 Chloroflexota bacterium | reverse complement strand
TTAGTATCAATGCACAATCCTCGCTGAGAATGCATGTGAACGTGACTGTAGACACGGTGTGCCATGCGAGCGAGAATGGGCCGTCGTCCTGCTTGCGCGGGGCGGCGTTGTGCATTCGGATGAGTGTATTCGTGGGCGATAGGAGAGGGCTGGGAACTGATGGGACGGTATGCGATCCGCCGCATCCTGCTTTTGATACCGACACTGCTGGCGGTCTATACGATTTCGTTCCTGCTGATCCACGCGACGCCCGGCGGGCCGTGGGACGATGCGGACAAGCCGATCACCGGGGAGGCGCTGAAGGCCCTCAACGAGAAATTCGGTACGGGGCAGCCGCTCTGGAAGCAATACACCAACTACCTGTGGAACGCGCTGCACGGCGACTTCGGCCTGTCGTTTGCCCAGCGGGGCCGGACGGTGGGCGACATCTTCCACGACTTCTTTCCCGTTTCGCTCCAACTGGGGCTTGTGGCAATCATCCTCGCCGCCGTGATCGGCATCACGGCGGGGACGTTCAGTGCGATCAAGCAGAACACCCCCGTTGATTACTTCTGCACCCTCGGCGCAATCATCGGCATCTCCGCCCCGTCGTATGTGATCGCGTCGCTGCTCATCCTCTTGTTCGCCAACACCTTGCACCTCGTGCCGACGGGTGGCTGGAACGGCATCTTCAGTAAGACGACGTTCATCCCCGCCTTCGCGCTCGCGCTCGGTCCCGCCGCGATCCTCGCGCGCTATACGCGGGCCAGCCTCCTCGATGTTTTGCGGCAGGATTACATTCGCACATCGCGCGCGAAGGGGCTGAACGAGCGTAGCGTGATGATCCGGCATGGCCTGCGCAATGCCCTGATCCCGGTCGCGACCGTACTGGGGCTGTCGTTCGCGAATGTCATTACCGGCTCATTCTTTATCGAGACGACATGCAATGTGCCAGGGATTGGCCGGTACTTCGTCAAGAGCGTTTCGGGGCGGGATTACCCCGTGATGCTCGGCACGGTGCTGATGTTCGCGACGATCATCGCCGTCATGAACCTGATCGTGGACCTCTTGTACGGTGTCCTCGATCCACGCATCGCGTACGAATAAGTGAAGGCGGGAGCAAGCGAGTGATGGCAACGAATACGACCGTAACCGCGACACCGCTCGCGCAGGCCGCACCAATTATCGCGCCGAAGAGCGTTTCGATGACGCAGGATGCCTGGCGGCGCTTCGTCCGCAACAAAGCATCGCTCTCCGGGCTTGTCTTCATCGGCGTCGTCGTCCTCGCCGCGATCGCTGCTCCGATCGTCGCACCCTACAATTTCGCGACGCAGGATGTGACAGCGACGACGCAGGGTATCGGTTCGCCAGGCCATCTGCTCGGCACGGACCGATTGGGGCGGGACATTCTCAGCCGGATCATCTACGGCACGCGCATCTCGCTCACGGTCGGCCTCGTCATCCCAATCATGATCGTCCTGATCGGCGTGCCGGTCGGTCTGGTTGCCGGATACAAGGGCGGCTGGGTGGATTCGCTCCTGATGCGCATCGTGGATGTGCTGTACGCGATCCCGAGTCTGCTTTTTATTATCATCTTCATGACGTACCTGAAGGCGCAATTCCTCCATATTAACGGCGGCTGGCTGCTGCCCCTGAAGAACTTCGATGCCGCGACGGGCGGCACGCTCGGCGTCTTCATCGGCCTCAGCATCTTTTCGTGGCTGACGGTCTCACGGCTCGTGCGCGGGCAGGTACTGTCGCTGAAAAGGAAGGAGTTCGTCGAGGCGGCGCACTGCATGGGCGCCTCCAGCGGTCGGATCATCCTGCGGCATCTCCTGCCGAACACGCTCGCGGTCGTCATCGTCGCGGCGACGCTCGGCATCCCTGCCGCCATCCTTGGGGAGGCAGGGATTAGTTTCATCGGTTTGGGTATCAACCCGCCTGTGCCGTCGTGGGGGCTGATGATCTCGGAAGGGGTCGCGGATCTGCGCTCCTATCCGTACATGCTCGTCGCGCCCGCCGTCGTGCTGTCACTGACAGTGCTCTCGTTCAACTTCATTGGGGATGGTCTGCGGGACGCGTTCGACCCGTGGATGAAGAAATAGGGCGTCCCACCAGCGTGTGGACATTGGGGAAGAGTCAATCAGGAGGGTTCCGGTGGAAGAAGGTATGAAGTTCACGGCACGCGCCTACACACGGCGCAAATTCCTCGCCTTTTCGGCGGCGGGGACGGCAGCCGCCGCGCTCGCCGCCTGCGGTGGCACGACGGCTGCACCGACCGCCACTCCGGCGGCGACCAAGCCCGCCGTTGCCGCAACAGCAGCGGGTCCGGCGCCGACCGCAACGAATGTCCCGCAGTCGCTCGGCGTGACCGCCCCGGCCGGTTCGGCGGCGGCAGGGACGACGGGAACGGCACCTGCGGGTTCGGCGGTCGCCGCTGCGGCGCAGCCGACCAAGCCCGCGAACCTCGCGGACAAGCAAATCTTTCGCTACGTGGATGCCGAGCCGCCGACCTTCGATCCGCAGGTCGGTTCCAGCCCGTACAACATGCCGCAGATGTTTGAGGGCCTCGTGGTGGTTAACTGGACGAATGACCAGATCGAACCCGCGCACGCAATTAGCTATGCGGCGAACGCGGATGCCACGGTCTGGACCTTCAAGTTGCGCCCCGGCCTCAAATGGTCCGATGGCACGCCACTAACCGCGAAGGACTTCGAGTACTCGGTCAAGCGCGTCGCGGACCCGAAGGTCGCGTCTAAGTACACCGCCGCCGTCGAGAACCTCAAGAACTCGGCGGAGATCGCCAAGGGCACCGTCCCGGTGGATCAGTTGGGTGTCAAGGCGCTCGATGACAGCACTGTTGAATTTACGCTGACGTCGCCGACGCCCTTCTTTCCACTGCTCGCGGCGACGTGGTCGTACTATGCGGTGCCGAAGCACATCATCGAAAAATTCGGTGACAAGTGGCTCGAAGCGGGCAATGTCGTCGGCAGCGGGCCATACATGATGAAGGACTGGAAGCACGACCAACTCCAAGCGTTCGAGATCAACCCGAACTACTGGGGCGCGAAGCCGGTTGTCACCCGTGTCGAGTGCAAGATCTACCCGGATCAGACGTATTTGCAGCAGGGACTCGCCGCGTACGAGAACGACGAGGTGGACACTGCGCAGGTCTCCTCTTCGGACTATGATCGTGCGCTGAAGGACCCAAAACTCTCCAAGGAGATGAAAGGCTTCCCGGGCTCCAGCACGTACATGCTGCACTGGGACACGACGAACAAGCCGACGGACAATGTGAAAGTCCGGCAGGCGCTCGCCCTCGGGTTCGACCGCAAGGCGCTGATCACGAACGTTTTGAAGAATTACTACATCGATGCCCCGACGGTCCTGCCGCCCGATATTGCCGGGTACAACCCGCAGGCCGCGCTCACCGGCGGCGTGGACAAGGCGAAGCAGTTGATGGCTGACGCGGGCCTCGCGAACGGGCAGGGGTGGCCCGCCGACTTCACGATCGTCTACGCGGCAAACGCGACGATCAAGCTGGTCCTCGAATTCCTGCAGGCGGAGTGGAAGAAGAACCTCGGCGTTGATGTCAAACTCGACAGCCGCGAGTCGAAGGCCGCTGTCGAGTACCGCGTCTCACGCAAGACGCAGCCCTTCAACGGCATCTTCGGTCAGTGGGGCTCCGACTACGGCGATCCCTTCAACTGGCACAACTTCCTCTTCACCAGCAAGAACGAGTTCTGGCCGTCGCACTGGAAGAACGATGAGTTCGACAGCATCGTGGACAAGGCGAAGGGGATGACGGACAAGGACGCACGCACCAAGGCGTATCAGCAGGCGGAGCAGATCCTCGTGACCGAGCAGCCGCACATGCCGATCTACCATGGGCAGTCGTTCTTCGTCATCAAGCCGAACTTGCAAGGCATCTATCACCCGGCGATCCTCGGCACCGTCCCGCGCGGCAAGTACGCCTACTTCACAAAGTAAGGGGAAACTGGGGAGAACCGCAAAGGCGCAAAGGACGCAAAGAAAAGAAGAGAAGGAAAAGGAACCTCAGTCCTTCTTCTTTCCCCTTTGCATCCTTTGCGCTCTTTGCGCCTTTGCGGTTCATTCGGCTTCGATTTCCGCATATACTGCTGCCTACGATCTATCGGCGATGAGAGAAAGGGGCGCGGGATGGGAGAAGGTATGCCGATCATTGGTGCGGTGGCCGTTACGCGGCGTAGGATGCTGGCGCTTTCGGCAGCGGGGACGGCGGCAGTCGCACTTGCCGCGTGCGGAGGTAGCACGAGCGCGCCGACGAGTACGCCTGCCCCGACGAAACCGGCGGCAACGACCGGGGCGGCAGCAACCGCCACGACTGTCCCGCAGTCACTTGGCGTGGCGACAACGGTCGCGACTGCTCCGCCAATAACGGGTACCGCCGCTCCTGCTGTTGCCGCCCCCACGACGATTGCCCCATCGTCAGCGGCGGGTGTGACCAATCTCGCCGATAAGCAGACTTTCCGTTTCGCCGGACCCGAACCAATCAATTTCGACCCCGCGAACTGCCAGGACCCGGTCAACGAGCCGCAGGTGTTCGAGGGACTGGTGACGATCAGTTGGAAAGACGGGACGCTCGAACCGGCGCAGGCGGTTTCGTATCAGAGCAATGCGGATGCGACGGTCTGGACATTCAAAATGCGCCCCGGCTTGAAATGGTCTGACGGCACGCCGCTGACCGCGAAGGACTTTGAGTATGCGTGGCGGCGGGTGGTGGACCCGAAGACCGCCTCGATCTATACCGCCTCGCTGGCGAGCGTCAAGAACGCTCTGGACATTATTAAGGGCGCAATGCCGACCGATCAACTCGGTGCGAAGGCGCTCGACGATGCCACCTTCGAGGTGACACTGACCGCGCCCGCACCCTATTTCCCCCTCCTCGCCGCGACGTGGACCTGCTACCCGACGCCCCGGCACATCATCGAGAAGTTCGGAGCGAAGTGGTTGGAGGCGGCGAACATCGTCGGCAACGGCCCGTATATCCTCAAGGATTGGAAGCATGACCAGTTAATGGCCTTCGAGCCGAATCCGAATTACTGGGGGGCGAAGCCGACGATCACGCGCGCCGAATTCACCATCTACGACGACACACTCACCAAGAGCCTTCCCGCCTACGAGAACAACGAACTCGACAGCGCGCAGGTTTCGCCGGGCGAGTACGACCGCGTGCTGAAGGACCCGAAACTCTCCAAGGAGTTGAAGGGCTACCCGCTCTCGCAGACGAACATGATCCAGTGCGACGCGACGAGCAAGCCGACGAGCGATGTCCGTGTGCGCAATGCGCTTTCGCTCGCCTTCGACCGCGAAACGCTGACAAACATCGTGCTGAAGAAGTATTACCTCCCCGCCGCGACGATCCTCCCACCGGACATCGCCGGCCACAATCCGACCGCCGCGTTGACTGGCGGGGTGGAGAAGGCGAAGCAACTGCTGGCGGATGCGGGCTTCCCGAATGGTCAGGGATGGCCGGCCGACTTCTCCCTCGTCTACGCGAACAGTTCGGTAACGAAGACGATTCTCGAATTCATCCAGAACGAGTGGAAAAAGAATCTCGGTATCACGGTGCAGTTGACGCCATACGAATCCAAGGCGTACGTGGAGTGGCGGAGCGCGCGGAAAACGCAGCCGTTCAACCTCTACTACGGTGGCTGGGGATCGGACTACGGCGATCCGAGTAACTGGCACAACTTCCTTTTCTCCGCCGATACGGACTTTTATCACACGCACTGGAAGAACGACCAGTTCGAGAGCCTGATCGCCAAGGCGAAGGGGACGACCGATCAGGCGGCGCGCACGAAGATGTATCAGGATGCGGAAACGATCCTCGTGCAGCAAGGTGCGAGCATCCCGATCAACTTCAATCAGGCATTCTTTGTCACCAGGCCGACGGTGCAGGGTGTCTATCACCCTGCCGTCCTCGGCACCTACCCGCGCCTCAAGTTCATCTCAGTCACCAAGTAAGAAGAAACCGGGGAATAACCGCAAAGGCGAAAAGGACGCAGAGGACACAAAGGGGAAAGAAGAAGGATCGGATTTTCTTTTCCTTCTCTTCTTTTCTTTGCGCTCTTTGCGCCTTTGCGGTTGGTCAAGTCCCCGAAGTTCTGTAAAAGCCTCCACGCGCGTGGTTCATCCGACGAGAACCATCAGCGCCTCCTGTCGAAACGTCGAAATCAGTTCGGTCATGTCGAGATACTGCCGCCCGCTCTCCCATTCCTCGCTCTGCTCGACACATAATGCCGTCACTAATCGGAGACAGGCGTCGCGGTTCGGGAAAATCCGGATCACCCGCGTGCGTCGCTTCAACTCCTGATTCAATCGTTCCTGCCCATTCGTCGTGCGAATGCGCGCCTGATGCGCGAGCGGGAAGGCGAGGCAGGCGAAACACTCCTCGCTCTCCTCGTCCAATGAGCGCGCGACGGCGGGATGCGTGCCGCGCCATTTGTCGGCGATCTGACCAGCCATCGCCCGTGCCTGGATCGGCGTCGTCGCCGCGAAGAGCGAACGGATGCTGCCCAGAGGGCGCCCGGCGGCCAACTCCTTGCGCCTGCCCGTGCCGACCATGCCGACGAGATTGCGCGTGTAATGGACTTGGCACCGCTGCCACCCCGCCCCTTGGAAATAGCGGTCAATCGCGGCGCGCAGCCCGGCGTGGTCATCGCTCGTCACCAGTCGTACACCGGTCAGCCCGCGCCCTTTCAGATGCCGGAAGACCTCCCGATACGTCGCCTCACTCTCGGTATCGGCCACATCGACCGCGAGGATCGCCCGTTTCCCGTCGTCGCGCACGCCGCTGACGATCAGGACGCCCTGCGTGATCACCCGGCTGCCCTCGCGGACATATTCGTAGCGGGCATCGACCACGAGATAGGGATACGTATGGTCGGAGAGGGGGCGGTTGCGCCACGCCGCCAACTCCGCGTCGAGCGTGCCCGTCAGCCGGGCGGGTGCCCGCTGGGCGGCATGACTCTTCGAGAAACTTGTCCCGCACAGCGCCTCGGTGATCGCCGTCACTTTCCGCGTCGAGACCCCTTCGAGATACATCTCCATCAAACTGAGCACCAACGCTTTCTCGGTGCGCTGATAGCGCGCGAACAACTGCGTCGAGAACGTCCCTGCCCGATCCTGCGGTACCATCAGGGTCAGCGTGCCGACCCGTGTCTGCAACTGGCGCGGTTTGTACCCGTTGCGCTGCCCGGTTCGACTTTCCGTCCGCTCGTAGGGCACCGCCCCGAGATGCGCGGTCATCTCCGCTTCCAGAATCTGCTGCAACGTCTGCTCGACTAATCGCCGCAGAAAGCTCGGATCGTCGGTGAGAATCGCTTGTGCCAATGCCTCGCTGCCCGTACCATTGCTCTCGGCCATCGTTTTCCTCCATTGCTAGTGGGTTTAGTCGTTCACTAGCGTGGAGGACGATGGCCGTTTTGACCAGCCTCTCTTTTACAGAACTATAGGGACACTACCTTGCGGTTCAATTGGCTTCGTTTTCCGCGTATACTGCTGCATACGATCTGCGGGCAATGAGATAAAGGAGGCGCGGGTGGCAGCGACTGATCAGCGTCGGGATGACTTTCGATCGCTGGCGTCTGCGTCGGCGGCGTTGGCGGAACGTGCCCGCCGGGTGATGCCGGGCGGCAATACGCGCACGACGCTCTACCAGTCGCCGCACCCGCCCTATGCGGCGTACGGCAAGGGCGCGACGATCGTGGATGTCGAGGGGGACGCGCGGCTCGACTTTATCAACAATTACACATCGCTTATCCACGGCCACGCCGATCCCGACATCAACGCGGCGGTGATCGAGCAGTTGCAGTACGGCACCTCGTACGCGATGCCAACGATGCACGAAGTCGCGCTCGCCGAGTTGATCGTGGAGCGCATCCCATCCGTCGAGCAGTTGCGCTTCACGAACTCCGGTACCGAGGCGGTGATGATGGCGATCAAAGGGGCGCGGGCCTTCACGGGTCGCCCGAAGATCGTCAAGTTCGAGGGGTGCTACCACGGCTCCTACGACTTCGCGGAAGTGAGCCAGATCACGCCCGAGTCGCGCTGGGAGGAGGCGGAGACGCCCTCGACCGCGACCGCCTTCGG
>JALYXG010000494.1 GCA_030947205.1 Chloroflexota bacterium | reverse complement strand
TCGTAGGCGTAGATACGGTAGTAATACGTGACGCCGATCGTCAGGTTCACACTGACATTATGGACTGAACGCGTTAGGGGGAACGGGTAATCGCGTATCCCCTGCGGATCGTCGAATGACCCGTAGAAGTAGCCGCCGCCGAGCGCGTTCGTCGTCCCGACTTCGATGATGATCGAAGCGGGGCGGTCGGTGGTGAAGGAGAAGGTCGTCGGGCGACTGGGCTTGTCCTGGGAGGCGCTCAACCCGTTGATCTTCAACGCGCTGGTCTCGGCCTTTGTCTGCACGAAGTTGTTCGGGTAGGCAACAGCGGTATCGTCGGATGCGCTCGCGGTGCCATCGTTGAGCACGGAAACGATGCGGAAGCGGTAGATATGATTCGCTTCCAGCGAGATCGCGGTCGCATTGTGGCCCGTGCCGGAGGGGTCGCCGGTGTCGCCGGGGCGGTAGCGGCTGTAGTCCGAGGAATCGGGACGCGCCGCGTACTCGATCCGCGACTTACTCGGGACATTCGTCGTCCAGGTCACGGTAAACCATGTCGCGGTCGTTTTCGCTACAGTGATACTGGTGATTACCGGGACGTTGGCGATCATCGGCAGGGTGAAGGAGCGATCCTGATCGTCCTTCGTCACATTGCCCGCAACGTCGCGCGATTGGATGCGGTAATGATAGGTCGTACCGGGAGACAGCCCGGTGATAACCACCTGATGATCCACCGTGAATAGGGCCTTGAGGCGGTCATTGAACTGCTCGTAGTTGGCGCTGGGGCCATAGAAGAGTTCGCTCGACGCCGGCTCATTCGTCTGCCATGTCACCGTGAAGGAGTTCGGCGTCATGACGGGGACGGCGACTACGGAGAGTTTCGGCGCGTTCGTGTCAGCCACCGTGGTCGGTGTGGTCGTGGCGGACGGCGTCGGGGTGATCTGCGCCTGTGGGGACTGGTAGCGCCAGGTGTAATAGTGCTGGCCGATGTTGCCGAACTCCACCTTGAAGGGATCATTGTTGGTCGGCGTGTAAGTGAGGACGCGCCGCTGGAAGGCCTGCGCGAGCACGTCTTTCTGCTGCCCGGCCACCTTGACGTTCGACCAGAACGGCTCGGAGATCGCGAAACCAATCGTGAGGAGGCCGGCCTTCGTGCGGTAGTTCGAGAAGGCGGCGGGGACGTTGTGCTGCGTTTCGCTGTCGTAGGCCGCGATCGTCCCTTGCGGATCGCTCGCATACGTGCCGGCATAGGTGCCGAGCGTGCCCGTCGCGCCAAGCAACCGGGTGGTCGGCGAACCGGCGGCCGAGGGGGTGAAGGCGAGCAGTGTCGCGGCGTTTGTGCTGATGGACGCATACGTCGGGCCGATATTGTCCGGGTCACCGGCGACCGGGACACCGGCGGGTTGCCGCGTTTCGAAGGTATTGTCGCCCGATTGGAGTTTGCCCGTGATCAGTTCCGTCGCGAGCAGCCCGTTGGTGACGGTGCCCGTCGCCGGATTCGTCAGTTCCATACGCGCCTTGTCGAAATACTGCACGAGGCGCGACCCGCCCGGCGCTTCGACGTACTGCTCTTGCTGCCCATCCCGCGCCAGGGAAAGCGGCCCCCAGAAGTTCGGTGTGATCGCCTCGCCCGCCCGCCATTGCGCCTCAAACGCCGGGCTTGCGAAACCGGTCGCCGCACTGGCGGGCACCGCGATCCATGCCGCCATCATCGCGCCGAAGAGTGCAATGACCGCAGGGAAAGTCAACGCGGTCTGCCACCGTCGCAGCCGGGTCTGTTTCTGTCCGCGCATAGAAACCCTCCTTGTCCTTCCCAACCGTACACCTAATTGTACGTACACATTTCCAGCATAGCATATGCACTCAACAGACACAACCGGTAGAGCGCGATGAGCAATGAGGAGGGAAGCGGCCTTTCTCATCACTCATTGCTCGTTGCTCGTTGCTCATTGCTCCGGTGGGGGCGCACCGGTGAGGCGGGTGATCGCATGGACGACCTCATCGAGGTATGCGCGGTCTTTGATCTGCGTCGCCATCCGGCGCAGGAGCGCGGTGCATGCCTCCTCCGCCGTGAGGACCGAGGCGAAGGGTGAAAACCAATCGCCCCCTTCGCGATACCGCTCCTCCGTCGTCGCCTGGACAGCCCAGCGATCCGCGTCGCGTTGGACGATGCGGTACGCCGACTCCTTGGGGGAGCGGGGTGGAATCGTCCACGTACCTTCTTCGGTCAGAATCGTCACGGTCATACTGCCTCCCTTGTTATGGTAATTTTTGTTTGGGACAGTGTTCCATCAGTGGACGGATGCCGTCGGGCCGGTTCGTCGTGATGCCGTCCACGCCCCAGCCGATCAGCCGTGCGGCGTCCTCCGATTCATCCACCGTCCAGGCGTAGAGCGCGAAGCCCGCGCGGCGCAGCGCGGCGACGAGTGGCGGGGTAATGAGTCGGTGTTGCAGGTACGCGGCGTCGGCGCAGGCGCGGCGGAGAATGTCGGGCAAGACGCGCGGCAGGAGTGGGCGCTGGGCGACGAGCGCCGCCCATTCCGGCGCGCCGTGCGGGCCACGCGGCGGGCTTGACC
>JALYXG010000488.1 GCA_030947205.1 Chloroflexota bacterium | reverse complement strand
GGGCAAGTTCTGCAAGCCCGCGAGATAAAAGAGCATGAAGTAGCCTGTCTGCTTCCAGACCGCCATCACCATCAGGGCGGGCAGGACGAATTTTGTGTCCCCCAGCCAATTCGGGGCGCCGAGGCCGACCGCGCGCAGCCCTTGATTGACCAGCCCGAAGTTCGGCGTATACAGAAACAGCCAGATCGCCGCCGCGCTGACCATCGGCAGGACCGTTGGATAAAAAAAGGCGCTCCGGAGGATGCCGATCCCCTTCAGTTTCCGGTTCAAAAAGAGCGCGAAGAGCAAGGCGAGGAGGATGCTTGCGGGCACCGTGCCGAGGATAAAAAGCACCGTGTTGCGGAAGACCTCGTGGAACGTATCGTCCGTCGCGACCTCTTTGTAGTTGCCGAGGCCGATGAAGCGCGGCACGCGCACCGCCTGATTTTGCTTGAACAGGCTGCGGTAGACCGTTGCGACCATCGGATACAGCGTAAACGCCGCTACCCCCAACGCGGTGGGGAACACGAGAAGCCACGGCAGCAGCGGCGACTGGCGTTTCATCGTTCAGTTGTCAGTAGTCGGTAGTCGGTAGTCAGAAGGAGATGCGCGAAGCGCTTCCGTTTCCAACTGACTACTGACTACCGGCTACTGTCTACTCCTCCCTTACCGGAACTGCTTCAGGATGTTGTCGGCGTTCTTCTGGGCGTCGTCCATCGCGGCCTGGGGCTGCTTCTTGCTGGTCAGGGCGGCCTGGAGTTCGTCGCCGAAGACCTTCTGGATCTGCGGGCCGGAGTGCGTCGCCAGTTCGCGACTGGCGTACTGCAACTGATCGCGGGCGACGAGTGCCTGCGGGTTCTTGGCGGTGTAGTCCTTGAGCGCCGGGGTTTCCCACGCGCTCTTGCGCGGCGCCACGTAGCCGGAGTCAATTGTCCACTTCGCCTGGTACTCCGGCGAGGACATGAACTGGACGAACTTCCACGCCGCCGCCTGCTTCTCCTTCGGCGTCTTCTTGAAAAGGTAGAAGTTGCCGCCACCCGTCGGCGCGCCCGGCTGCTTCAGGCCGGGCAGGTAGCCGACGCCAACGGGGAACTTGGCGTTCTTGAGGATGTTCGTCAGGGAGCCGGTCGTGTGCCAGACCATCCCCGCCTTGCCGCCGAGGAAGTCGTCGGGTGTCGTGTTCCAGATGACGATGCTGGCGGGTTCGACCTTGTCCTTCGTGCCGAGGCCAACCCACGCATCGAGCGCCTGCACGACAGCGGGATCGTTGAAAAAGGTTTTCGTGCCGGTGTCGTCCACGAGGTTTTTGCCATTGCCGATCGCCATCCCCTGGAAGACCCAGTACGGGAAGCCGTCAGACGGGATTTCGACGCCCCAGCGGGAGCCGTCCGGCTTGGTCAACTTCTTGGCGGCGTCCACCATCTCGGCCCACGTCTTCGGCGACTGCTCGGGGTTAAGGCCGACCTCCTTGAAAAGGTCCTTGTTGTAATAAAGCACCGGCGTGGAGCGCTGGAAGGGGATGCCGTAGACCTTGCCGCCGTCCTTGGAGTTGAGCATGAAGGCGTCGTAGAAATCGGTGATGTACGCCGGGTCCGCCGTCTTGATGTAGTCGTCGAGCGGGATGATGGAGTCGGCGTCCTTGAGGGCGTAGAGATCGGTGGACAGGGAGACGGCGACATCCGGTGGCTGGCCACCACCATCAATCGTTGTCTGAATCTTCGTCAGTGTATCCGTGTAGGAACCGGCGTAAGTCGGCGTCACCTTAATGCCGGGGTTCGCCTTCGTGAAATCGGCGGCGTAGCCGTCAATGATCTTGGTGATCGGCCCGCCGACCGCGACGGGGTAGAAGAAACTGACCTCGACAACCGCCCCGCTAGTCGTGGCAGGCGCGGTGGTCGCGCTCACGCCCGTTGTGGCCGCCGGGGCAACGGTTGCCGCAGTGGGTGCAGTCGCCGCAGCACCGGGAACGGTCGCCGCCGGTGCAGTTGTTGCGCTCACGACCGGTGCAGTCGTCGCACCGACTGCCGCAGTGCCCGTGACGGCGGCTTTCGGTGTATCAGTGGCGCTGCTGCCACCGCACGCGGCAAGGAGCGCCGCCACCGCCGCGCCCGCGCTCGCGCCGAGGAACCGGCGGCGAGAAAGATGGTGTTTCTCCTGCGAGATGTCCGTCATGGTGTCGCTCCCCTTCTGCCCTTCCATGTGACGCGCCCTCGCCATTCGCCGCGAGGTCCGCGCGTCATTCCCATCCATCATTGCCCCACAAATGTTGCCGACATCCTACCATAGGCGCGGCGCGTCCGTACATCCGCACCGGAGCGTACGGGACAGAGATGAGTTGGCAGTAAGAGCGATATGTGCAGGCGATGAACGTGCCGTTTACGACGACCCGGCCGCCTGCTGTTCGGCCTTGTAGGCGGCGAGTTCGGCCTGATGGTGGGCCAGTTTCCCGGTCACGTCACCGATCTGCTTGCTGTTGCCTGTCTGCTGGGCCTGCTGCAACTCGCCGGTAAGCACGTCCACCAGCCCCTGCAGGTCGTAGACTTTCTGGCCGACGAGCGTGCCGTACGGCATCCCGGAAGCGGCTGCTTGCTGCTTCATTTTCTGACGCACGGCATCGGGAATCGTGAAACTCATCCGGCAGCCTCCGTTTCGCGGTCTTACTTGGCGATCTTCAGGAAATATGCGTACCAGTCCGTGCGAATCGTCTCCTGAGCTTGCGGCAACGTCATCCGCCCCGCGCACACCTCGGCATGCAGTGCGTTCTCGACCTTATCTTTTTCGTGCGCGCCGATCGTGTTGGGCGCATCGGACGTGACGTACGGCTCGGGCCAGAGATTCGTGACCATGTTGCTGCCGCCGAGTTCGAGCGAAATGAAGTGGTCCACCTCGTGCTTGCCTGGCTCGTTCGGGATGCCGTACCGTTGGTAGACCGCCGCCTTCTCGTCACTGGAGACACTACGAACGCCGGAACTGTAGCCGGAAACGCAGACTTCCTTCGCTGTCACATTGGGGAAGACATCGCCGGGCGTTAGCGTCGGGTTCGGATACAAGCTCGCCGGGCCGGCCTTCGTGCCATTACCCGTCGCAGCCGCTGGAGCGGTTGTCGCCTTCCCGCCAGCGCATCCGCTCATCATCAAGGTGAGGGCTGCAAGCAGAAACAGTTGCTGAATACGCTGGCGTTGCACTGCACTCTCCTCCATCCCCAGATCGTGTCCCCTATTGGCAATCGCAGCAATCGTACCACGCGCAGATCATTGCGCCATTACCGCGCGGCGCGAGCGAGCGACCGAGAGACAAGGAGGGCGCGGTCAATGGCGGCGCGGTCCACATCGAGGTGGGTAACGGCGCGGACACGATGCAGGCCCATCGCATTCATCCGCACACCGTGCGGGAGGATGGCAGCGCACCAGTCGGTGGCGGTCATACCGAGGGCGGAAACATCGAAGAAGACGAGGTTCGTCTCGACCGCGCTTAGGTCAATGCCGATGCCCGGCATCTCCGCCAGCCCTTCCGCGAGGATGCGGGCGTGCGTGTGATCCTCCGCCAGCCGCTCGACATTGTGTTCGAGCGCGTAGATGCCGCCCGCCGCGATGATCCCTGCCTGCCGGAGTGCGCCACCGAAGGCTTGCTTGTACCGCCACGCCGCCTCGATAAATGCGCGCGACCCGGCCAGCGCCGCCCCAACCGGCGCGCCCAGCCCTTTCGTAAAATCTATCCAGGTCGAATCGAACGGCGCAGCGAAATCGGCGGCGGCGACGCCCGACGCGACGACGGCATTCATCAGCCGCGCGCCGTCCATGTGTGTCGCAAGGCCGTGTCGGCGGGCGATGTCGCAGACGGCTTTGAGCTGTTCCAGCGGCCAAACGGTGCCGCCACCGAGGTTACTCGTGTTCTCCGCCC
>JALYXG010000483.1 GCA_030947205.1 Chloroflexota bacterium | reverse complement strand
TCGTCTTTCTCCGCCAATTGCGCAAGAGGGAGCTGTAACCGTGGCTGTACGCGAAGGAATCGCGCCGCTTGCTCCCCCGCGCGACATTGCTGAGCAGCGAACCGTGCCCGTGACGGTTGGGGCTGTTATTCGCCGGGTCTTGTTCCTGCTCGGCATCCTCCTCTTTGTCGTGATCGCGATTTTCCCGGTCTATTACATGATCGTCACGACCTTCAAGACGAACGACGACCTGTACAACCTCACGCATTTCCCGCTCTGGTTTACGGATCAGCCGACGTTCGGGCATGTGCAGTACCTTTTCGAGAAAACGCAGTTCACCCGCTGGTTGATTAATTCCTACGGAATTGCCCTCGGAACCGTCGTGATTACCGTGCTCACGGCGGTTCCGGCCGGCTACGCACTCGCACGCCTGAATCTTCCCGGCGCGGGCGCGCTCTCCATTGGCATTTTCCTCACCTACCTCGTGCCGCCGTCGCTCTTATTCATCCCACTCTCACAGGTCGTCGCGCGATTGCATCTGACCGACAATGTCTGGGCGCTCGTCATCATCTATCCGACATTCACGATTCCTTTCTGTACATGGCTGATGATGGGGTTCTTCAAAACGATCCCCTTCGACATCGAGGAGGCCGCGCTGATTGACGGCTGCAGTCGCATCCAGGCAATTCGGCGTGTTGTCCTACCACTCAGTCGTGCGGGCATCTTTTCGATCATGATGTTCGCCTTCACACTGGCCTTGCAGGAGTTCATCTACGCGCTGACCTTCATATCTACCAAAGAAAACAAACCCGTCACGCTCGGCGTCGTGACGGATCTGATTCGCGGCGATGTCTTTTATTGGGGCGAGTTGATGGCGGGCGGCATCATCGCCGGTCTGCCGGTGGCGATCCTGTACAACTTCTTTCTGGACGATTTCATCTCCGGCATTACCGCCGGTTCGGTTAAGTAGGGAAGCGAGACTGGCCGCTTCGGATGGCGGCGCGCCGTTGGGTGGATGGTACGGATAGGTTCAGGAGGGAAGACAACATGGACGAACGCGATCTACGGCTCAGGCGTGCGGCGCTTTCACGGCGCGCCTTTCTCGGCGGCGCTGCGGCGACCGCAGTGACGGCGATTCTCGCCGCGTGCGGTGGGAGCAGCGCCACCGATACACCGAAAGCGGCCGGAGCGACAGCGGCGCCCGCTGGCACGGCGGCAGCAACCGCCGCCGCGACGAAAGCGCCTGCCGCCGCGACCACCACCGGGAGCGCGGCGGCGGGAGGGAGCGCGACGACGTCCCCGGCAGGTGGGACGACCGCGACGACGGGTGATCCCAATGCGAAGTATGCCGGGCCAGCGATCGAGAAGGGCGGCACCCTCAAAATCCTGATGTGGGCGCACTACGTACCCGCATTCGATGAGTACTTCGACAAGTGGGCGACCGACTGGGGCACGAAGAATGGCCTCAAAGTGACGGTGGACCATGTGCCGACGAATACCGTCGTCACGAAGGCCTCAGCGGATGTCGCGATCAAGGGCGGTCACGACCTCACGCAATTGCAGTTCCCGACGGACGCCCACCTGTTCGCCGAGAATCTCGTTGATGTCTCCGGTCCCGCCAAGTATCTCGAAACGAAATACGGCGGCTACATTGACGCGGCGAAGCAGGTCGCGATGGTGGACGGTGTCTGGAAGAGCGTGCCCGACTTCGTCATTCCGTATCCCGGCATTTATCGCAAGGATTACTTCGATGCGGCGGGCGTCACCAAGCCCGTTGATACGTGGGATGATCTCTTGAAAGCGGGTACCGCGCTCAAGAAGGGTGGCCACCCGGTCGGTCTGGGGATCAACCAGGGTTCGTTCGACTCGACCAGCCATATGGTTTCGATCCTCCTCGGCTTCGGCGGCAAGTGGATCGAGAAGGATGGCAAGACGATCGCAATCAACTCGCCCGAGACGAAAGACGCGATCAACTACGTCGTGGAACTCTACAAGAACGCGATGACGCCCGAAGTGCTTGGCTGGGACGATTCCGGCAACAACCTTCTGCTCACCTCGGGTGCGGGTAGTTTCATCATGAACCCGATCAGCGCCTATCTCTCGGCAAAGAAAGAGGTTCAGGACAACTGCCTCTTCTCGCTGCCACCTGCCGGGCCGAAGGGCCGCTTTATGGTCGCGTCCGGCCCCTACAGTTGGGGTGTCTGGAACTGGTCCAAGCAGCAGGGCGCGGCCCAGCAATTGATCGTGGATCACATGGACGACTGGCTGAACGGCCAGAAGGCGAATCAGGGGTATGAACTACCAACGACCAATGCATGGCTGAAGAAGCCGATGCCGGTCCTGAGCGACGTGCCAAAGTTCGGCATTCTTCAGGACACGATCAACGATCAAAGCACCGTTATTTTCGGCTTCCCCGGCCCGCCGGATACCAAGGCCGCGCAGGTCAACAACACCTATCTGATGTCCCAGATGATGGCGAAGGCCGTCAATGGCGCCAAGCCGGAAGACGCGATCAAGTTCGCTGAAGATCAACTGAAGACGATCTATAAGTAAAGGGACCTCACCCCGCGGCCCCTCTCTATTGCGATGGAGGGGGGCCGGGGGTGAGGTTTCCCCAGCTACCTAGACCACTGAAACGATCAATCCCCTTTGCCCTTGCCCTTGTCTTTGCCCTTTCCGTTTCCATTGCCGTTTCCATTGCCATTCTGATTGACGACGGGTGCGGAGCGCGCCGAGGGTGCCACCACGGGAGCGGACGGTGGAACGGGTATCGGTGGCGTAGTCGTCGGTGGCACGGTGGTTGGCGGAGCGGCGGTCGGCGGTAGTGCGGTTGGTGGTACGGTCGTCGGTGGCGGCGCTTTGGTGGCGAGGGGCGTGGGGGTTGGCAGACCCGGCGGCGCGGTCGCGAGCACCGATTGCTCCGTGGGCGCGGCACCGTCGCCGATTGGGGCCACATCGTGCCGACGCACGCCGAAGAGTACACCGATCACGACGGCGAGGAGGGCAAGAAGGGCATACGCCATAACTAGGCGCTTCGCACGCGATTTGCTCGGCAACGCCGCTGTTGCGGTTGTATCGCGTTCATCCAACGTCGGTACGGAAGTCATACGCGGCACACTCCTGCGTCACAGACTGAAAAAGCGTATGCAGGAGTGATGCCATGCGCGGCGGACTCGGGTTGCTGCTACCCGGTGATCCCACCCTGGTCGCCACCGTAGTTGAGGCTCGCTTTCCACTCCTTGTCGAGGTCTTCTATGCTTTCTTTGAGCACCTTCTGGACGACCTGATCGTAGGAGAGTTCGTCCTTGAATGCCGAGACGAGCGCGCCGATATACTTGCTACCGTAGGCAGTAATGATAAAATTGACGACGCTCTCGCTCTCCGCATACGACAACAGCGCCTGTTCCGCGCTCAAAGGGAAGGGCGAATTGAGCGCGCGGATCGGGATCAACTTTCCATTGTCGGCGGCGTCCCGCACGAGCGGGCGGAAGCGGACATCGGGCGTCTCCTGATTGTGGACCGCCAGCCCTTCATCGAGCCAGAGCGGCGGATGGTTGTAGGGGTTGAGGCTCGCCTGATAAACGACCATGTGGCTCATTTCGTGCGGGAGAATCCGGCGAATCTCCGATGCCGCCGACCGGCCGGGGGCAATCGCCGCGTGGATGATGCCGAGTTCGGTGGACGCGCCGCCACCGATCCATTCCGCGCTGTTCGGTGGCAACGCGACGCGCAAATCGCGCGCGTTGGCATACATGAGGATGCGGATCGGCCGGTCGCTCGTCACGTTGAAGTTCTTCTTCAGCGTATCCGCCGCGCGCGTCGCCGTGTCAATTGCATCCTGCCCGAACGCATCATCGCCGCTGTACCACCAGAGGGTGATCGGGCCGCTCGTCTTTTTCTTCCATTGCTGCTGATCGTCCATGTAGAAGAGCATCGCGGGGTCGGTGCGGTACTGCGTGCCGTCACTTAACGTGAATGCCCAACGGTACTCGATGTCGAGACCGGGCGCGAGGAAGTCGGTCTGCGTGTCGAGCGCGTAGTCCAGCCCGATGCGCTGCCCGCGTTCGACCGGTACACGGACGCGCTTCGTCACGGGAGTGTTCGCGGCGTGATAGAGCAGGTTGAGCGCCGTGATCTCGCCCGACGCCGCATTCGCTTCCAGATGGAAGGCGATGTTTTGCGGGAAATGCGGCGTCGCTGTGCTCGCGCTCACCGTGACGGGCGTTGCCGCCGCACCAATCGGCGACAGCACCGCGCTCGCTGGCGAGGCGAGCAGGCAAAGCATCAGCGGCACGATGAAGATCCGTCGGCGGTTCATGCGGCGTCCTCGTCTCCGGCTTCGGGGGTGTCGCCCATGTGCCAGCGCAGATAGGCGTTCATGAACCCGTCAATCTCGCCGTTCAACACGGCCTGCGTATTCGATGTTTCGTAGCCACTCCGCGTGTCCTTCACCATGTTGTACGGATGCAGGACGTACGAGCGGATCGCGTTGCCCCAGCCCGCCGCGACGTGCTCGCCCTTCAGGACGGACTGCTCCTCGGCCCGCTCCACTTCCCGCCGTTCGAGGAGGCGGGCGCGGAGAATCTTCATTGCGGTTTCGCGATTCTGACCCTGCGAGCGTTCATTCTGGCAGGTGACGACGATGCCGGACGGCATGTGCGTGATGCGGATCGCGCTGCTCGTCTTGTTGACGTGCTGGCCGCCCGCACCGGACGCGCGGTAGGTATCCACACGAATATCGTCGTCGTTGATGACGATTTCCGCGTCGTCCTCGATCTCGGG
>JALYXG010000482.1 GCA_030947205.1 Chloroflexota bacterium | reverse complement strand
GGCGGGGTGCAAACGGATCTTTACCGACACCGCCAGCGGTGGTCGCAGCGACCGGCCGGGGTTGCAGCAGGCGCTCGATTATATCCGCGAGGGCGACGTCCTCGTTGTCTGGCGGCTCGACCGCCTGGGGCGTTCCCTCAAATATCTCATTGAGATCATCACCCCGCTCAACGAGCGCGGCATCGGCTTCAAGAGTCTGACCGAGCAGATCGATACCACCACCAGCGGTGGGAAGCTGATCTTCCACGTCTTCGGCGCCCTCGCCGAGTTCGAGCGCGATGTCATCCGTGAGCGGACGCAGGCGGGACTCGCTGCGGCACGAGCGCGGGGCAGGATGGGCGGCAGGCCGAAGAAGCTCGGGACGGGTGGTAAGGTCGCGATGGCGCAGGCGCTCTACGATGATAAGACCCACTCGATCGCCGACATCTGCAAGACACTCGGCATTTCCCGCACCACCCTCTACCGCTCCATCCAGATCAAGTCGTTGGATACACCGGAATCAGAATCGTAACAGGGAGTGATCGATGCTCGGGCCACCGAAGACGCGGGGCTTGGATCGTCCCGTACTCATTTCCGTCGAGTCGTACGTCCCCAAGAATCACCTCTTCCGGTATCTCCACCGCGTCCTCGACCTCTCTTTTGTCCGCGATCTCGTTGCCGATTGCTACGCCAGCGGCGGACGCCCCTCCATCGATCCCGAAGTCTTCTTTCGCCTCCACCTGATCATGTTCTTCTCCGGTATCCGCTCGGAACGTCAGCTGCTGGAGCAAGCCAACTATAACCTCGCGATGCCCTGGTATGCGGGGTACAACCTCGATGAGCCGCTCCCCGACCACTCCTCACTGAGTAAGATCCGTCCCCGTCTGGGATTGCCCGTCTTCCGCCGGTTCTTCGCGGCCATCGTCGAGCAGTGTATCAAAGCCGGGTTGGTCTGGGGCGAGAAGCTCATTTTCGATGCGACGAATCCGCCCAAAGGGCACCCGGCGCCAATGCGTCGATGGATTCGCTCGTCCCCCGCCTGCACCTGCTCACCGAGGAGCACCTTGCGCGCCTTGAGCGTCAGGAACCGCCGGCTACGCTCGCTGACATGAATGATGTCCGCTGGGATGTGCTCGACGAATGTCGCCTCGATCCCGAGCGGCCGTCGTCCGGTGGGTTCGAGCGCAAGAGCGACCGGCTGGTGAGCACGACCGATCCCGACGCTGTGGCGATGAGGACGAGCGGGCAGAAGGCGGCGCTCGGCTATCACGACCATTACGCCATTGATGGCGGCAGAGCGCGGATCATCCTGCATGCCATGGTGACACCGGCCGACGTCATGGAGAACCAACCGATGCTCGACCTGCTCCGACGCGTCATGTTCCGCTGGCGGGTGAAGCCGAAACGGGTGATCGCCGACACGACGTACGGGACCGCCGAGAATATCCGGGAGATCGAGGAGGGCGGCATCCATGCCTACACCCCCTTGGCGGACTGGGATCGGCGCGCCGATTACTACGGCCCCTCGCAGTTCACCTACGATGTCGAGCACGATCGCTACGTCTGCCCGCAGGGCGAGATGCTGCGCCGGGAAACGGCCAAGTACACCGAGCGGGTCGTCGTCTACCGCGCCCCGCCAACGATCTGCAACGCCTGTCCGGTCAAAGCGGCCTGCACCGCGAGCGACCACGGCCGGATCATCCATCGCCCGTTCGATGCCGCGTATCTGGAACGGGTGCACGGGTATCACGAGACGGAGGAATACAAGAAGGCGATGCGCAAACGCAAGGTGTGGATCGAGCCGGGCGCCCTCTGGGCAGCTTCGGGGAGGCGAAGCAGTGGCACGGGATGCGGCAGTTCCGCCTACGCGGGCTGCAGAAGGTGAACATGGAGGGGTTGTTCATCGCGGCGGGACAGAACCTGAGGCGATTGTTGAGTGCGAAGGGGTGGGGACGCCGCCCGTGGCCGGATGGGGCGGCCGGTTTCGCTGATATCCGCCCGCAAACCTGCATCAGGCCGACCTGACACACGATTTTCTGACGATTTTACGAACGATCATCGGCAATTCCGGCTACGAGCCCCGCAGGCCGATACATCGGCTGCCGTCTTTTTTACCGGGCAGAGGGGTTAGACGAAGGACGGGTTATCAGACGAGATCAAAGTGTGGCGAGAACAATTGGGGCACATAAGCGCCCCGTTTGGCCGTTATATGTGGCCAACACCCCCTGGGGCGAAAGGGGAGAAACGCTCGGCGGTGATAGACCGCATCACAGAAACCGATGATGCGCTCGTCGTTGCTCTCCGCACTGATTTGGTATGATGCATGCGCCTCCGTGATGAATGAGCAAGAGCCGGAGGACGCGGAAGATGATCGATGCCTACGCCACTGTTAGCCACGAAACTCTATCTCCCCCCGCCGCGGCCGAACGTTGTCCTCCGCCCCCGTCTGATCGAGCGGCTGAACGAGGGTTTGCACCGCCCGCTGACCCTCATCGCCGCCCCCGCCGGCTTCGGCAAGACGACACTGGTCGGCGCGTGGGTCGCCGGTTGCGGGCGACCGGCTGCCTGGTTGTCGCTGGACGACGAGGATAACGACCCCGCACGCTTTCTGGCGTATCTCGTCGCCGCTTTGCAGACGATTGCGCCGCATATCGGCGCGGGGGTGTCGGGTGTGCTCCAATCCCCGCGACCACCGCCGACCGCATCGCTCCTGACGGCCCTGCTCAATGACCTCGCCGCCCTCCCGGACGATTTCGTCCTCGTCCTCGACGACTATCACGCGATTGACGCCACACCGGTTGACGATGCCCTCGCCTTCCTGCTCGAGCACTTGCCGCCACGGATGCACCTGATAATCGCCACCCGTGAGGATCCGCAGCTCCCCCTGGCCCGGCTGCGCGCCCGGAGTCAATTGACCGAACTGCGCGCCGCCGACCTACGTTTCACCGCCAGCGAAGCCGCCGCGTTCCTCAACTCTGCGATGGGTCTCAGCCTTTCAGTGGAAGACATTGCCGCACTCGAATCCCGCACGGAGGGCTGGATCGCCGGCCTGCAGCTGGCCGCCCTTTCCCTGCGGGGCCGCGAGGATGTTCCCGGGTTCATCCGGGCGTTCGCCGGGGATCACCGCTACATCGCGGACTATCTGGTCGAGGAGGTCCTGCGGCATCAGCCCGCATCTGTCCGCAGCTTCTTACTCCAGACCGCCATCCTCGACCGGTTGCATGGCCCGCTGTGCGATGCCGTCACCGGCCAGAAGGGAGGCAACGCGCGGTTGGAAGTCCTGGAGCGCGGCAACTTCTTCGTCGTGCCGCTGGACGACACGCGCCACTGGTACCGCTACCATCACCTCTTCGCCGAGGTCCTCCATGCCCATTTGCTGGCGGAACAGCCCGAGCAGGTGGCGACCCTGCATCGGCGCGCGAGTGAATGGTACGCGCAGCATGGTTCGCCGACCGATGCGATCCGCCACGCATTTGCTGCTGCGGATTTCGACCGAGCGGCGGACCTGGTCGAGTTGGCGGTGCCGGCGATGCGCCGGAGCAGGCAGGAGGCTGCGGTGCTCGGCTGGCTCAAGGCGCTCCCCGACGCGCTACTCCACCGGAGGCCCGTGCTCAGTGTTCACTATGCCGGGGCGTTACTGATCGGCGGCGAGACCGAGGGCGTCGAGGACCGTCTGCGGGACGCTGAACGGTGGCTGGACGCGACGGCGGACAGGGACGAGCGACCGGGAAGCACATCGGCCGGGATGATCGTCGTGGACGAGGAGGAATTTCGCGGTCTCCCCGGTGCGATCGCGGTGTACCGGGCCGGACAGGCTCTGATTTTGGGCGATGTGACCGCCACCGTGAGACACGCTCGGCGGGCGCTCGCCCTCGCCCCCGAGGACGACCATCTCCGGCGCGGTTCGGCGGCGGGGCTCCTGGGGCTCGCCTACTGGACGAACGGGGATCTCGAGGCGGCGCACCGGAGTTACGCCGAGTGCATGGCGAGTCTGCAGCGGGCCGGGTACATCGCCGACACATTCGGTTGTTCCATCGCCCTCGCCGATATTCGGATCGCGCAGGGCCGTCTCCGCGAGGCGATGGGCATCTATGAGCGGGCGTTGCGGCTCGGGACAGAGCAGGGCGCGCCGGTGCTGCGGGGGACGGCGGACATGCATGTGGGCATGGGCGCGCTCGCGGTGGAGCGCGGCGATCTGGATGCCGCCGCGCGGTATCTGCGGCGGAGCGAGGAACTGGGCGAGCACATCGGGTTGCCGCAGAACCGGTATCGCTGGCGCGTCGCGATGGCGCGGATACGGGAGGCCCAAGGGGATCCGGACAGTGCGCTCGCCCTGCTCGACGAGGCGGAGCGGCTGTATGTGGGCGACTTCTTCCCAGATGTGCGCCCCGTGGCGGCGATGAAGGCGCGGGTGTGGGCCGCGCAGGGCAGGGTGGGCGAGGCCCTCGGCTGGGCGCGCGAGCGGGGCCTGTCCGCCGGGGACTACCTCAGCTACCTGCGCGAGTGCGAGCACATCACCCTGGCGCGGGTCCTCATCGCGGAGTATGAGCGCGATCACGCCGACCGCGCCATTCGTGAGGCGATGGGGCTGCTGGAGCGCCTCCTGCACGCGGCGGAAGCGGGCGGGAGGACGGGGAGCGTCATCGAAATCCTGACGCTGCACGCACTCGCCCACCGGGCGCACGGCGACAATTCTGCTGCCCTTGTGCCGCTGCAACAAGCCCTGACGCTGGCCGAGCCGGAGGGCTACGTCCGCATGATCGTGGGCGAAGGCCCACCGATGGCGCACCTGCTGCAAGCGGCCGCGAAACGCGGGATCGTCCCGAGCTATGTCCGCCAACTCCTGACGGCCTTCGGCAAGGCCGAGGAAAGAGGTCCCGTCAAACAGGACTTGATCGAGCCACTGAGCGACCGCGAGCGCGACGTACTGCGGCTGCTCCGCAGCGACTTGAGCGGCCCGGACATCGCCCGCGAACTGATGGTATCCGTCAACACTCTGCGGACCCACACCCAGA
>JALYXG010000464.1 GCA_030947205.1 Chloroflexota bacterium | reverse complement strand
GGCACGTTCATCATCAACGGCGCGGAGCGCGTCGTCGTTTCCCAGTTGGTGCGCTCGCCGGGTATCTACTTCACCGCGACGGAGGACCCCTCGACGGGGCGCCACCTGTTCGCGGCGAAACTGATCCCGAACCGGGGTGCATGGCTGGAGTTCGAGACTTCTAACCGGGACATTCTTTCCGTCAAGGTGGATCGCAAGCGGCGCATGCCGGTGACGATCCTGCTTCGCGCCCTCGGCTACGGTACGGATGAGCAGTTGCTCGATCTCTTCAAGGAGATTGACACCAACGAGCAGCATCGCTACATCGCCGCGACGCTCGACAAGGAGCCGATGAAGGGGACGACGGACGAGAAGAAAGGGCGCGATGAGGCGCTGCTGGAACTCTACAAGCGCATCCGGCCGGGCGACCCACCGACGCGCGAGAACGCCGAGAACCTGCTGAAGAATCTCTTCTTCTACGCGCGCCGCTACGACCTGGCGAAGGTTGGCCGGTACAAACTGAACAAGCGGCTCCGCGAGGACGCCTCGAACGATACGCGCGTCCTGACGCACGAAGACATCATCAAGATCGTCTCGACGATGATCACGTTGAACAACGGCGAGGGCGAGCCGGACGACATTGACCACCTCGGCAACCGCCGCATCCGCGCGGTCGGCGAGTTGATCCAGATGCAGGTACGCGCCGGCCTCGCGCGCATGGAGCGCGTCGTCAAGGAGCGCATGACGATCCAGGACCCGGAAACGGCGACAGCGAACGCGCTGATCAACATCCGCCCAGTGATGGCGTCGGTGCGCGAGTTCTTCGGCGGGTCGCAGTTGTCGCAGTTCATGGACCAGACGAACCCGCTGGCCGAACTGACCAACAAGCGGCGCCTTTCCGCGCTCGGCCCCGGTGGCCTCAGTCGCGACCGCGCCGGGTTCGATGTGCGCGACGTGCATCACTCGCACTATGGTCGTATCTGCCCGATCGAGACGCCGGAAGGCCCGAACATCGGTTTGATCGGCTCGCTCGCGACATACGGGCGCATCAACCAGTACGGCTTCATCGAGACACCGTACCGCCGCGTGTTACGGCTACTCGATATGCAGCGTGACGCGGATCGCCTCGTCGGCCAGCGGCTGGCGGAGCGGATCGTGGACCCGACGACGAGCAAGGAGATCGCCGCGACCGGCACGGTTGTGGATCAAAAGCTCGCGGACAAGATCGCCAAGGCGGGCCTGCGGACGGTGCGGATCAAGCCCGTTGTCACGGATGAGATCGAGTACCTTTCCGCCGATGTGGAAGAGGATTTCACGATCGCGCAGGCGAACGCCGCGCTTGATGAGAACAACCACTTCGTTGAAGAACGCGTTTCGGCGCGGCACGGCTCGCGCATTATGATCGAGGTGATTGACCGGATTGACTACATGGATGTTTCGCCGAAGCAGGTCGTCTCGGTGGCGACGGCGCTCATCCCGTTCCTTGAGCACGACGACGCGAACCGCGCCTTGATGGGCGCGAACATGCAGCGGCAGGCCGTGCCGCTCCTGCGGCCGGAAGCGCCGGTCGTCGGCACGGGCATCGAATACCAGACGGCGCGCGATAGCGGCCAGGTCGTCGTGGCGCGCGAGAATGGCGTCGTGGCGAGCGTGGATGGCCGGCGCATCGTCGTCCGAGACAACGACGGTGTGGAGCATGTTTATCCGCTGCACAAGTTCCGTCGCTCGAACCAGGACACCTGCATCAATCAGCGACCAATCGTCCACGCGGGCGACGCGATCTCGATCAACCAGATCATCGCGGACTCGTCCTCGACGGAGAACGGCGAACTCGCCCTCGGCCAGAACGTGCTCGTCGCGTTTATGCCGTGGGAAGGCGGCAACTTCGAGGACGCGATCCTCGTCTCGCAGCGGCTCGTGCAGGAGGATTACTTCACCTCCATCCATATCGAGAAGTATGAGTGCGAGGCGCGCGACACGAAGCTCGGCCCGGAGGAGATCACGCGGGACATCCCGAACGTCGGTGAGGACAGCCTCGCGGATTTGGACGAAGATGGCATCATCCGCGTCGGCGCGGAAGTGCGGCCGAACGACATCCTCGTCGGCAAGGTGACGCCACGCGGCGAAACCGACCTTTCCGCCGAGGAGCGCTTGCTCCGCGCGATCTTCGGTGAGAAGGCGCGCGATGTGAAGGACACGAGCCTGCGCGTCCCGCACGGCGCGCGCGGCACGATCATTGATGTCAAGCAGTATTCGCGGGAGAACAACGACGAACTGCCCGCCGGGGTCAACCAGATGGTGCGCGTGATGATCGCGCAGCGCCGGAAGATCTCCGAGGGCGACAAGATGGCCGGTCGCCACGGCAACAAGGGTGTCATCTCGCGCATCCTGCCGATCGAAGATATGCCGTACCTACCCGATGGTCGGCCGGTAGACATCATCCTCAACCCGATCGGCGTACCGTCTCGCATGAACCTCGGCCAGTTGCTGGAAACGCACCTCGGCTGGGCGGCGCGCGAACTCGGTTTCCGGGTCGCGACGCCCGTCTTCGACGGGGCGCGGGAATCGGAGATCGAAGCGCTGTTGGAGGAAGCCGGCTTGCCGATTGACGGCAAGGTGGACCTCTACGACGGGCGAACGGGCGAGCGATTCGACCGGCCCGTCACGGTCGGCATCATTTACATGCTGAAGCTGGCGCACCTTGTGGAAGACAAGATTCATGCGCGCTCCACCGGACCGTACTCGCTCGTTACGCAGCAGCCGCTGGGTGGCAAGGCACAGTTCGGTGGCCAGCGGTTCGGCGAGATGGAGGTCTGGGCGCTCGAAGCGTACGGCGCGGCGCACATCCTGCAGGAGATGATCACCGTCAAGTCGGACGATGTGGTTGGACGCGTCAAGACCTACGAGGCGATCGTCAAGGGCGAGGAGATCCGCGACGCGGGCGTGCCGGAATCGTTCAAGGTGCTCGTCAAGGAACTGCGGTCGCTCGGCCTTTCCGTTGAAGTCATCAACGAGGACGACCAAGCCGTCGAGTTTACCGAGGACACCTCGTCCGACATCCTCTCGACGCTGGACAATATCAATATGCGCGGCTTCGAGACGCGCGAGTAGTGGGGGAAGTTCGGGGTTCGGAGTTCGATGACTCCGTTCCCCACCTCGAACTGCGAACTCCGAACTATCGAGTTACGCCGCGAAGGATGGGAAAACCGATGTTTGATGTCAATAATTTCGATGCCATCCGGATCAGTCTCGCCTCGCCGGAAGCGATCAAGTCCTGGTCGTACGGTGAAGTAACGAAGCCGGAAACGATCAACTACCGCACGCTCCGCCCGGAGTTCGGCGGGCTGTTCTGCGAGCGCATCTTCGGCCCGCAGAAGGACTGGGAGTGCGCCTGCGGCAAGTACAAGCGCATCCGCTTCAAGGGCGTCATCTGCGACAAGTGCGGCGTCGAGGTGACGCGTGCCAAGGTGCGCCGTGAGCGGATGGGCCATATCGAACTCGCCGCTCCCGTCAGCCATATCTGGTACGTCAAGGGAACGCCGAGCCGGTTGGGTCTGCTGCTCGACATCTCGCCGCGCAACCTCGAGCGCGTACTGTACTTCGCAGCGTACATCGTCACGCGCGTGGACACCGAGGCCCGCACCCAACTGGTCGCGGACATCTATGCCGAACTCGAAGAAACCAAGGCGGAGCTGCGCCACGATGCCGAAGGAAAGATCACGGTGATCACGGGCGAGCGGGACGCCGATCTTTCTAACCTCGACTCCGGCCACTCCGGCCTCGTGCGGGATTTTGAGGCGCGGTTGAAGGCCGACATCGCCGAGGTCGAGAAGGACTACGAGACGATCCACGACGAACTCGAGCAGATGCTGGGTGAGGGCGCGACTGAACCCGTCGAATTCCAGGGCCAGATCATCGTCCGCGAGGGCGAAGCAATCAACGATGACCGGCTGCTCGCCCTCAAGGAGGCGCAGGACGCGCGGATCGAGGAATTGCAGGCGCAGGCGGAGCGCGATAAGGGCTCCAGCCAGGCGCTTTCCGGTGCGGAAGCGGATCAGAACCGCTACGAGGCGGACGAGCGCACCAAGAAGATTTTTGGCGAGGCTGAGGCGCGCATCTCCGAGGAGCAGGGGCAGGCGGACGAGATCATCCGCGAGATCGAAGCGTTGCAGCCGATGCAGATCATCTCCGAGGCGCAGTACCGCGATCTACAGGAGATTGCACCGGACATTTTCAACGCCGGCATGGGCGCGGAGGCGATCTACGACATCGTCGTCAAGACCGACCTCGAAGAAATGGCGACCAAACTGCGCGACGATATCGAGACGACGAGCGGCCTGAAGCGCAAGAAGGCGATGAAGCGGTTGCGCGTCGTCGAGGCGCTGCGCAAGAGTGGCAACCGCCCGGAGTGGATGATCTTCACCGTCCTCCCCGTCATCCCGCCGGACCTCCGGCCGATGGTGCAGTTGGACGGCGGCCGCTTCGCGACCTCCGACCTGAACGACCTGTATCGCCGCGTCATCAACCGCAACAACCGCCTGAAGCGGCTTTTGGAACTCCAGGCGCCGGAGATCATCGTCCGCAACGAGAAGCGGATGCTCCAGGAAGCGGTGGACGCGCTGATTGACAACGGGCGGCGCGGTCGCGTCGTTTCCGGCAGCGGCAAGCACAAGTTGAAGAGCCTGTCGGACATGCTGAAGGGCAAGCAGGGGCGGTTCCGCCAGAACCTGCTGGGGAAGCGCGTGGACTACTCCGGCCGCTCGGTGATCGTCGTCGGGCCGGACCTGAAATTGAATCAGTGCGGCCTGCCGAAGCGGATGGCGTTGGAACTCTTCAAGCCGTTCGTGATGCGGCGACTCGTGGAGCGCGGTCACGCGCATAACATCAAGGCGGCGAAGCGCATCGTTGAGCGCGTCGAGCCGAAGGTTTGGGATGTCCTCGAAGAGGTGATCCAGGACTACCTCGTGCTCCTGAACCGCGCCCCGACCTTGCACCGCCTCGGCATCCAGGCGTTCGAGGTGCAGTTGGTCGAGGGCAGCGCGATCCAGATCCACCCGATGGTGACGGGCGCGTACAACGCGGACTTCGACGGCGACCAGATGGCCGTACACGTCCCGCTCTCGCGAGAGGCGCAGAAAGAGGCGCGGGAGCGAATGCTCTCGATCCACAACCTGCTGAAGCCGTCCGATGGCGAGCCGATCGTCACACCGACGCTCGAAATGGTGCTCGGTTGCTACTACATCACCCTGCCGCACGATGGCGTGAAGGGTGAGGGGAAGACCTACTCCAGCCCGGAGGAAGTGATCCTCGCCTACAATATGGGCATGGTGGACATCCAGGCGAAGGTGAAGGTGCGGCTGCCGTACAAGACGCCGACCGCCCCCGCCGATACCTTTCAGCAGCAGATCGTCGAGACGACGCCCGGTTGCGTCATCTTCAACGAGGAACTGCCAACCAGCCTCCGTTTCTGGAACGAGCCGATGGACCGGAAGGCGCTTCGTCGCCTGATGGCTGAGTGCTTCCGCGACTTCACGGACGAGGCGAATGAGAAGGTCGCCGCCGGGAAGTTGACGCCGATGGCCGCCCGCGAGGAGGCGGCCCGCAAGACGGCGAATGTCGCGGACAAGATCAAGCGGCTCGGGTTCCGGTTCGGCACCCGTAGTGGCATGACCATCGCCGTCTCGGACATCTCGATCCCGCACGAGAAGGAGCAGATCATCGAGGACGCCGACGCCCGCGCCGGCGAGTTCGAGCGGGACTACCGCCGTGGCCTCATCACCGATGGCGAGCGGTACCGCGAGGTTGTCAATATCTGGACGAATGCCCGCGAGGACGTGAAGCGCGCGGTGGAGAAAAACCTCGACCTGCACAACCCGCTCTCGATGATGGCAGGCTCCGGCGCGAAGGGGAACATTACCCAGATCGCCCAGATGGCCGGTATGCGCGGCCTTGTTTCCGACCCGCAAGGGAAGGTGATTGACCTGCCGATCCGCTCGAACTTCCGCGAGGGGATGACGGTGCTGGAATACTTCGCTTCCACCCACGGCGCGCGCAAGGGTCTTGCGGACACCGCGCTTCGGACGGCGGACTCCGGCTACCTGACTCGTCGCCTGTGCGACGTGGCGCAGGAAGTGATTATCATCGAGGAGGACTGCGGCACGCAGGGGGGCATCGTGGTCGCCCGTAGCGACACGCCGGACGATCTCTCGCTTTTCGCCAGTCGGTTGGTCGGTCGCGTCCTCGGTCAGGAGATCACGGATGCGGACGGTACGGTGATCGGCTCGCGGAATGACCTCCTCGATGAGGAACTGGCCCAGAAGGTCGCCGGCCTTCGGGATGTCGTTGTCCTCCGCTCCGTCCTCGCCTGCGAGACGACACACGGCGTCTGCCGCAACTGCTACGGGCGAGACCTCGCCACGGGCAAATGGATTGATCTCGGCGAGGCAGTCGGCATCGTCGCCGCGCAAGCGATCGGCGAGCCGGGCACGCAGTTGACGATGCGCACCTTCCACACCGGGGGTGTGGCGGGCGACGACATCACCAGCGGTCTGCCGCGTGTCGAGGAACTCTTCGAGGCGCGCGTCCCGAAGGGGCAGGCGATCCTTGCCGAGATTGACGGCACGGTGGACATCACCTCCGAGGAGCAGGTGCGCAAGGTGGTGATCACCGGCACCGATGTCTTCTCGCAGGGGCTGATCGTGCCGGAGAATTTCAACACCCTCGTCCAGAGCGGCGACAAGGTTACCGAGCGGCAGGTGCTCGCGGAATCGAATGTCGAGGGCGATGCGCGGCGCATCGTCTCGCCGGCGGACGGCATCGTGACCGCTGAACCCGGCCGCCTGACGGTGCGGGAGGAAGCGCCCACGCGGGAGTACATCATCCCGTTCGGCGCGAACATCCGCGTCGCGGACGGCGAGCAGATCACGGCGGGGGCGCAGATCACCGACGGGCCGAAGGACCCGCAGGAGATTCTGATCATCCAGGGCCGCGAGAATGTGCAGCGCTACCTCGTGGACGAAGTGCTGCGGGTTTATCGCTCGCAGGGCGTGAACACGAACGAGAAGCACATCGAGGTAATTGTGCGGCAGATGCTCCGCAAGGTGCGCATCGAGAATGCCGGCGACACGGACCTGCTGCCGGACGACCTCGTGGACCGCGTCACCTTCGAGGAGACGAACCGCGAGGTGCTGGCGCAGGGCGGCGAGCCGGCGACGGCGCAGCCGGTGCTGCTCGGCGTCACCAAGGCGAGCCTGACGACGGACAGCTTCCTTTCCGCCGCCTCCTTCCAGGAGACGACGCGGGTGCTGACCGAAGCCGCGATCAACGGCCGGATTGACCGGCTGCGTGGCCTGAAGGAGAACG
>JALYXG010000457.1 GCA_030947205.1 Chloroflexota bacterium | reverse complement strand
GGGACGATGACGGTGTAGTCGGCGTCCTCCAATACCCACGCGTGCTCCTGCAGAAAGGCGAACGCATCGTCCAGATCGAGGGAGAAACCGACGGGTTGGTCGGTGTCCAGCCCATCCCAGACTTTTGGGTAAATCCGCGCGGCATAGCCGAGGGCAAGGAGGAGGTGTTTCTCGAAGTCGCCGCCCATCTGCTTCAGGAAGGTCTCTCTCGCCTTCCCCGTCAGTCGCCAATACTCGGCGAGGCTGATCTTGCGCGACGGGTCGTTGTTCGGTGCGACAAGGAAATGGACGTGCCATTGGTCGCGATCATCGTCGGGCGGGTCTTCCAACCGGAAACAGAGTGCGAACTCCGCTGTCGCGTGCGCGCCGATCAGCCCCGCGCGCCAGCCGAGCCAGTGTTTGTACTCCGCGAGCATCTCGTCCGCAGGGCGGGTGAGGAGGCTGGGGCGGTAAGGATAGACGCAGTCGTAGAGCATCGTCCCCGCGATCTGCTTGTCGAACGCCGCCGTGAAGGGCGTCCCGGTAACGATGTCGCGCAGCAGGCATTCGGAGCAGTGCCGCAGCAGCGTTTCCCGGTCGTACCATTCCGCGCTCTCACCCGTCGCCGCCATGCCGGACGTACAGACGAGCGGCATGGCGGCGGCATAGTCGCGGATCGCCGCTTCATACCGCTCGGACAGCATCTCCCACGCTGGGATGAGCGCGGAGCGGTCTGCACTCTTCCCTTTCTTATTGACCACAGCGGGCAGCTCACGGTACTGCAACGCCGGGATGTATTGGTCGCGCGCGACGATCTGTTTGAATGCCTGCGTGTACTGGTACCAGAAACGGAGATCCGCGCCCAGTTGATAGTCCGGCGGATCGTGGAGGGCGACGAAGTGCAGGTCGTTCAGCGCCGCGATGACATCCGGCAACGGATAGCAGCAGACCTGCCATGGGCGGAGCGCGACCGCTTCGGGGACATCGTCGCCGCGATACCGCAGCAATTCCAGCGAGGGGAGCGGCCCATCCGCATCGCTCGGCAGCAGGAATTGCCGGGTGACGAATGTGTGGTGCAATGTGGCAGGAGCCGACACGACGACGCCCGCCGTACCCGTGAGGAATGCCGCCAGCGCCTCGCCGGACAACTGCCGGGGGTGGGTGAGATCGCCCCGGCGCTGCTTCTCTGTCGGCGCATCGGTCTCCACCCAGAGGACAAACCCGCCCTGCTGGACGAACTCGTCCGTTTCTTCAGGAATCCATGTGCCATGAATGATATACATGGGCCAATCCCCGGCCGATCAATAACTCCCAAGCCAAAGCACATCAGGTTGCGACCGGTCCTGCCGATAAAACGCCGTATCAGCAGCAATGAGCGCGCATCCTTCGATCCGTGCAACGGCGAGGAAGCATGCATCGAAGAAACTCACGCCGAGATCCGCCGCCAGTTGCACGCTATCCGGTAGGATTAGCGATGGGTCAATGAACCGATATGCCTGAACAAGCGCCGCAATATCCTTCATCGCATCCTCGATCCGCCGGACGACCGGACGTTGCCGCCGACCGGCACGGAGAATGGCATTGGTGAGTTCATATAGGAAGTGGCCGGGGGCGATAAAGGTCCATTGTCCACCCGTCCAATCCGCGAAGAGCCGATCTGCCTGGGCAAGCAGTTCTTCATCGCGGAGATACCACTTTACCGCGACAGAAGTGTCGCCGACCAGACTAGTGTTCGTTTTCGCTGATTGGTTCGAGCGCCAACGTACCACGCGCATCTCGCTCATCTTCGATTGATTCATGCCCGTTATCAGACTTCATTCGCGCTGTCCGTACCATGATCGCTCTCCTTGTCTCACATCGCCTCCCAAGTATATCACGCGCGGTTTTCGTGCTTATGCGAACTGCGGCATCACCGCGTCCATGAAGAGCCGGATACCGTCAGTCTTCGGGAAGTCGGCGAAGCGGAGTTGCATGTGCGAAACGCCAAGCGCCGCCCATTGCCGAATCTGCTCCGCGACCTGATCCGGCGTGCCGATCAGCGAACTCTCCGCGGCGGTGGAGAAGCGGCTCTCCTTCGCTATCCGTTCCGCCGCGTCCTCGGTCGGCGCGACGGCGACGCACTCGCACTGCCACGTCTTCTTAATCGTGGCGAAATCCCGGCCGACCGCCTCGCAGTGGCCGCGCAACACATCGAGTTTGTGCGCGTACATCTCGCGCGCTCCGCCGCCGTTCCACCAGTCGGCGTGCTTCGCGACGACGCGGAGCGTTAACTGCTCGCCGCTGCCGCCGATCATGATCGGCGGCACTGGGTCCGGCTTCGGGTTCAGATAGGCGTCGTGGACACGGTAGTATTTCCCCTCGTAGGTCACGTTGTCGGCGGTCCAAAGCCGTTTGGCGATCTCGACCGTCTCCTCCAACTGCGCGATCCGCACGGCGGGCCGGGGAAACTCCCAGTTGTACGCCCGGTACTCGTCTTCCTTCCAGCCCGCGCCGATGCCGAAGATCACCTTGCCGGGGATATAGGCACAGAGATTGGCGACCATCTTCGCCAGCAGCGCCGGGTTCCGGTACGATTGACACAGGACGACCGTGCCCCACGGCAGGTTCGGGTAGCGAGAGGCGAGGAAGGTGAGCGTCGTCCAGCACTCCGTGACGGGCGTCTCGACCGCCTGCCAGCGCGCCCATGGCAGCACATGGTCCGTCACCCATGCGGCGGCGAACCGATCAGCGATCAGATCGAGCGTTTCCAGCGTCTGCCGGGTCATCGTCGCGTTGTCGCTCCCGTCCGCCGGGAACTCCGGCACCTTCCAACCAAACTCCACCCGTTCTGCCATCGTGCCCACCTTTCAGAAAAACCGATTGAACCGCAATGACGCAAAGGACGCGAAGAACGCAAAGAAGAGACTGAAAACGATAAGGACGTTGAGCGTTCGGCACGCATCATACCGCGTGCGTCCTCTTCACGCAGTTCCCGTGCTATCCTCTTTTTCTTCTTTGCGTTCTTCGCGGTTTTCCCGGTTTCAACGGAAAGGAATGGGCGGGTGAAGATTACGAATGTCACGCCGTGGATCGTTAATGGGCCGGCCGAGAATGCGGGCGTCGCGATACCGGCCGACCGACCGACGACGCGGCAGTACGTCTTCGTGCAGGTGGAAACGGACGAAGGGCTGACAGGCTGGGGCGAGATCACGACCTACCCCGGCCCGGTGGCGAATCCGGCGATCTGCGGCATGCTGCGCGAAGTGAAGCCGTTACTCGTCGGGCAGGAGGCGAACCGGATCGAGGCCGTCTGGCAGCGTATCTTCCAAGCCTTCACCTACGTCGGCTCGCGCGGCGCGACGACGGCGATGATCAGCGCGATTGACATTGCTCTCTGGGACATCAAGGGGCAGGCGCTCGGTGTGCCGATCTACGAATTGCTCGGCGGCGCGGTGCGTGAAACGATCCCGCTCTACACGCACTACGGCTATTCGACGAGTATTGACGAAGTCGTGCAGGGCGCGCTGACCGAGGTGCGCGCGGGCGTCCGGGCGATCAAGACAGACCCGTTCTTCGCGGAGCACCTGCCGAAGAGCATTGCCTACACCGACGGTCAGATCAGCGCCGCCGGGGAGCAGGCGGGCGTGGAGATGATCGCCGCCGTGCGCGAGGCGGTCGGGCCGGAGATCGAACTCCTGATTGATGTGCACGCGATGTACAACGTGCCGACCGCCGTCCGACTCGCGCACCGACTCGCGCCGTACGACATCACCTGGTTCGAGGAACCCGTGCCGACGCACAGCTACGCCGCGCTCGCCCAGGTGCGCAGCCAGGTGCCGACACGCATCTGTGTCGGGGAGCGGCTATATACCCGCTTCGAGTTCGCGCCCCTGTTCGAGCAGCGGCTGAGCGATTTCGTGATGCCGGACGTCACTTGGTCGGGCGGGATCTCCGAGCTGAAGAAGATTGCCACGATGGCGGAGGCGTACTACATCCCGGTCTCGCCGCACGACGCGAGCGGTCCGGTGAATATCCTTGCCGGGGCGCACGTCATGATGACCGTGCCGAACTTCTACAAACTTGAAGCGCGCCGCGCCGACATGGCCTTCTACAATGCCTTCATTGACGAACCGCTCGTCGTCCAAAACGGCGATCTGCATGTCCCGAACCGCCCCGGCCTCGGCCTGACGATGAACATGGACTACTTCCGCGCGAATGCCGCGCCGGGGTGGGGCGGCTAATCGCCCCTCTCGTGGCGACCGCCTTGCATATTCGGGAGTAGAAGCGGCATTCATCTTGTACGTGGATACCGCGGATAACCCGATATAGCATGGAGGAACACCAGTATGGACCAAGAGATCGAAGGCGTGCGGATACCACTCGACCCCGAAGCGGAAGGCAGCGAGAACCCGGAAGCGCCGGGCGAACCTGACCGCGCTCGGCAGGCCGCATCGTCGCCCGTGCCCGGCACTGGCTACGAGCGGAAACAGGAGCACAAGCGCGAGCACGACGCGGAAAGCAATGCCGAAGACAGCTCCCGTCACTCAAACGAGTCCATTGATCGCGGGAGCAATCCGCGTAGATAGTTGATCAGATTTGTGCGAACGCTTCCCGAATTGCGCACAGTGAGATACGCGGACACCCCGATCCCGGGGGCGTGACGGCGATGTAGACGATCACGTCTACCTTGTTCGCCGCCACGCGCTCTTCAGCCGGCGATTGCTCGACGCGCACGCGGAATCGGCTGTCGTTCTCTTCGTTGTCCCAGCGGGACCATCCGGTGGTGGTACTGGTGATGGTCTTGATAGCATGATACGCAGTTCCATCCCTGCTCCCGTAGATCGTGGCTTCCGCAGTGCTGATCGAGGGAGCGTCGGGATCCGTCGTTTTGACATAGACCGTGAGATGGATACGGCTACCCTTCTGCGTACCGGCCGGCACGCTAATCGGCTCGGAGATGAACCGGTCGGGCGTTGTGCCTGAGGTGAAATCCACCGAATAGCGGAACACATTGCCATTGGCAATAACCGCGCCCGGTTGATTGCTCAGAGAAAGGCCGAGCAACACAACGCCGACTGCCAACAGGATTGCAACGGAGGGATTGAAGAATCGCTGCATCACCCATCCCGCATACGATCGCAGCCGCATGGGTAACCGCGTCAGCCATCGCGTTTTGCTCTTTCTCTGCTGCTGAAAGTTCGTGCCATTCGGCATCGTTCACTCCTCGTGTATCGAAGCGCCCCTGAATCGAGGAATATCGCCCCCTTGACAGCCGTATTATATACGGTCAAAATACGGCTGTACACCGCATTG
The DNA here is from genome assembly GCA_030947205.1 of Chloroflexota bacterium. Classification (GTDB taxonomy): domain Bacteria; phylum Chloroflexota; class Chloroflexia; order Thermomicrobiales; family JALYUS01; genus JALYUS01. The sequence goes on along the minus strand of JALYXG010000457.1, from coordinate 936 downwards.
GTGTAGCAAGCGGATTGAACGGAGGGTCTTATGGTCACGAAAGTCACGGTTAATCTTCCTGATGAAAGTGTGCAGGCGCTCAAAGCGATCGCCGATCAGCGCCAAATCACTATGACTGAGGCGCTGCGACAAGCAATCGCGAGCGAGCAATTCCTTCAGGCAGAAATTCAGAAAGGGAGTACCGTCATTGTCCAGGATGCGGATAACACGCAGCGCCAAATCGTCTTTAAGTAGCGCACGTGGTTGATGAGACGGCGCGCAATCCCACGGCTGGCGGACCCGGTGCGGCGGGTCCGATGCGCACGCGCGTGCGGCGCAATGCCGGGGTGCGCCCCCCGGCCGAGGCTCCCGCCACCGGTGAACTCGACCTCACTACGGAGCAAGCGCCCGACAATATATCCGCTCCCCTCACCTTGATCCCGTACTCCCCGGACAAGGACCGCGAGACGACCAGGGGAACACTCGCACGCTGGTTGGTTGCCCTGCTCTGGTTTACGGTCGGTGGCGCCCTCTTCTTTATCGCCCTCGGTCGCCTCGACAGTACCGCGCTCACGCAATCCATTTTCCCGCCGGTGATCGCGCTCGTCGGCACGGCCCTCGGCTTCTACTTCGGCACGCAGGCGGGGCAGAATGCCGCGCAAGGAGGGCAATCAGGTTCGGGCCAGGGGTCAAATACCGGCACTCCCCCACGCAAGAACGGATGAGGGAGGCGCATTCCCCGGTCGCCCCTTACGGTTGCCGCGCGAATTTTTGGAAGCGGGCGCGACCGGTGACTTCGGCGATATAGAGATCGCCGCGTGAATCTACCGCGAGGCCGTGCGGGGAGTCGCGGAACTGGCCGGGAGCGTCGCCCGGTTCGCCCCAGCGGGCCAGCAATTCGCCATCGAGGTTGAAGATGCTGACGCGCTGCGGCACTTCGGTGACATAAAGCAGGTC
>JALYXG010000423.1 GCA_030947205.1 Chloroflexota bacterium | reverse complement strand
ATCACCGTGCTCCGAACAATCTGCGGGAAGTCCCGCAGCACGGTGAGCGCCAGGCGCGTACCGTACGAGATGCCGAGCAGATTCACCTGGTCGTAGCGCAGGGCCGTGCGCAGATCGTTGACATCGGCGGCGCTCTCGGCGCTGTTGTACGCCGACAGGTTGACGCCTTCGCTCACCAAACGGTCGTGGCACTTGATGGGCGCCGCCAGTTCCTGTTCGGTGGGGGCCGTGGCGGCGATCGCGCCACCCGGTGTCGCTCCACCCGCGTCGGGGCAGGCGAGGGAGGGCTGTGAGTAGCCGGTGCCGCGCTGGTCGAAGAAGACGACGGTGTAGCGTTCGAGGAGCGCCTTGAGGGGCAGGCGATCGCTGAGGAACCCGGCAAGGAAGCCCTCGGACCCCTGACCGGGGCCACCATTGAGCACGATGATTGGCTCCGGCGCGGGCGGGGCGCCGACGCTCTTGACGGTGGCGACCGCCAGCCGGATCGTCCGGCCCGCCGGGTGCGCGTGCTCCTCAGGGACGACGAGGTACCCGCACGCGACATTCTGCCCGTCCTCCTCGCCGGGGCCGAGCTTGAACGGACAGGCGGCGGCGGCGAAACGCGGCACCGTGCCGCCCGCCGCAGTGGTCGCAACCGCAGCCGTCCCGATGCCCACCTGGGCGGTGACGTTCACCGACGCGGTGCCCGCCGCCTGGGTTCGCGCGGCGAGGGTGGTACCCGCGACCACCGTCGTTTGCGCCGCCGTCGCGGCAACGCCCGGTGTGCCGGCCGTGCCGGTCCCCGCGCTCGTCGTCCCGGTGGGTGTCGGGGAACCGGAGGACGCGACCGTCGCGACAATCGGCGCGGCGCTCGCTGCCGGGACACCGGCGGGGGCCGATGCATCGGGTGTTTCCGGAGCCGCGCCGGTCGGCGATGCACTCCCCGTCGTCGGGGTGGCGGCAAGGGTCGCGCTCGCGGGGGGAGCGGTCGGTGTACCTTTCCCACCGCCGCACGCCACCAGAAGGGTGAGGACGAGCACAACGCCCACGCGGTGTGGCACGGAACTGGGCGTCGGGCGGCGGTGCGGTCGGTGGATGCGCATCGCGTTCCTCCAGTAATCGGGCCGAGACCGAGAGTGCATCACTCTACGCAAGGAAAGCGCCATCAACGATGGTGATATTTGCGCTGAAATGTAATGTTGTGTCGGAAATATCTACAGACGCTGTGGCATGCACACTGGTTGCAGGTCCGGCGGGAAAAGGGCGGAAGGGTAATCTGCGTGAGCGATCCGTTCGCAAAAGACCTACATTCATTTGCAAGAGCAGGGATATGCCGCCTGCCGTGATGTGCGCCCCGCAAGTAACCCCGCGCACGCACGTTCGTACTATACTGATGCGTGAAGACCGCTTGCTATCGCCGCAGGAGGGCGGAACATGGACACAACCATCGTTGCCATCCCGATTTTCGCGAAACTGAGCGACTATCGCGCGGACATCGTCGGCGGGGTGCTGCTCGCGCTGGCGCTGCTGCTTTTTGTGGCGGAATTCTTCGCGCCCACGCACGGCAGCGTCGCGGTCGGCGGGCTGGTGATCCTCGTCGTCGGCCTGATCGTACTGGCGCAGGGGACAGGGAGTGCGGTGCCCGTCGTGCTAATCGTCGCGCTGGCGCTGGCGCTCGTGGCCTTCGCGGCGCTGGCCGTCTTCGAGGTCGTTATGGCACGCCATCGCCCCGTAACGACGGGCGCGAGCGGGTTGGAGAACGAGATCGGCCTTGTGCGCGAGGAGTTGGCGCCGGTCGGCACCGTCTTTGTCCACGGCGAGCGGTGGCGCGCGACGACGGAGGACGGCGCGATCCTCCCCGTCGGCACGCCGGTGCGCATCCTCGATGTCCACGACCTGACCCTGACTGTCGAAGTCGCGCCGGAGACCGCGACGACGCTGCCGCCCGTGCCCGGCGCATACGATACGCAATCGTCACCATCGAGGAGAACATCATGAATCAGGCAGCGCTCGCCGTTATCGTCGCGGTCGTCATCATCGTCGTCGTGACAATCCTTTCGGCAATCAAAATCGTGCAGGAGTACGAGCGCGGCGTCGTGTTCCGGCTCGGTCGCCTCGTCGGCGCGCGCGGGCCGGGCGTCATCCTGCTCATCCCCTACGTCGAGCGGATGGTCAAGGTGGATCTGCGCATCGTGACGATGGACATCCCCGCGCAGGAAGTCATCACCAAGGACAATGTGACCGTCCGGGTCAACGCGGTGACGTATTTCCGCATCCTCGATCCGCAACGCGCCATCGTCCAGATCGCCGATTTCGTCCGTGCCACGTCGCAGATCGCGCAGACGACATTGCGCAATGTGATCGGGCAGGTCGAACTCGACCAACTGCTCGCCGAGCGTGAAGGGATCAACCTTCGCCTCCAGACGATCATTGACGAGCAGACTGAGCCGTGGGGCGTCAAGGTGAGCATCGTCGAGTTGAAGGATGTCGAGCTGCCGCAGACGATGCAGCGCGCGATGGCCCGGCAGGCGGAAGCGGAGCGCGAAAAGCGCGCGAAGATTATCCACGCCCAGGGCGAATTCGAGGCCTCCCAGCGACTGCACGACGCGGCGCTCGTGATGGGGCAGACACCAATCGCCATTCAACTGCGTTATTTGCAGACGCTCACCGAGATGACGAGTGTTGGCAATGCAACAACGGTGATCCCGATCCCGATTGATCTCTTCAATATGGTGGGCACGATGACCGGCAACGCGCCGATCCCACGCCCATCCGCCCCACCCCTCACCGCTGACTAGTCCCGGTAGCGTAGGCTTATGAAGCTTACCAACTTAATCCGGTACCCACTTGGTGGCACAGGTTTGTAACCTGCGAGCTTGGCATGCCGCCCGGAGGGCACCCGGAAACCTGCCCCACCCGAGTACCCTATTCAGTTGTTAATGTTCATAAGCCTACGCTACCAGGGATGTGTCGCTCGCTTCTTGGCATTTCCATCGTCGCGCAACGAGGCGATATAAATAAAATCAATCTTTATGTTGACAAAATCAATATCATCTGCTATGATCCGAAGTGTCGGCAGATCGCTGCTGATCTTTCACTCCACGACAGGAGGCGACCAATGACACTGACAATCGCGGCGCGCTGGTGCGTAACCTTTCGGGTGCAGTCACTCGCGCGGGTCACGATGCCCGCTACCACGCCGACGCCCATGCGAAAACGGAAAGGGCCGGACTTGCTGGCAATTGTGGAGTCGCGCCGGATGCGCGATGAGCAAGAGATGCGGCAGATTCGCTGGCAGGCCGACACGTTGATGAGCGCGCGAAGGATGTTGTAGCGATGGCGGATGAGAGACCGGTATATCCCGCCCCCCGCAATGACCCGGTGACGGGCGAACCGCTCGTCATCACGCGATTGGAGGGGCCGACGACGGGCATCGCGATCGAGGGCCGGTTCTCCTTCGGGAGTGGCAGCCGTCTCGATCTCCTCAGCCCCGAACACCTCGCCTTTGTGGAGGTCTTCATCAAGAGCCGGGGCATCATCAAGGAGGTCGAGGCGGAACTCGGCATCTCCTACCCGACCGTGCGCGCCCGACTGGACGAGGTGATCCGCGCGATGGGCTATGCCCCGTATGCCGACGCGTCGCCGCCCGTCGAGGGCGCGCCCGTCAGCGCCGAGCAGGAACGGCGGGCGATCCTCGCAGATGTCGCGGCCGGGCGGATTCCCGCGCAGGAAGCGGCGGTCTATCTGCGCGTCGGCGGCAAAAAAGGCGGCGATATCGAGATGCGGATTGGTCGAAGAAGCAGACGGGACGAGCGCGAAACGCCGGAAACGGAGAGCAGATAATGGAAAGCGGTCGCATCGAACGAACATTCACCCTGGCGCCCGACGTTATGCCAAGCATCGTTGCGCACACGCCGAGCGGCACGATACACATTCATGGCGAGGAACGCGCCGATGTCGCTGTCACAATCACGTGCGACCCGGCAGACGCAATTGGGCGCGAACTGGAGATCATTTTGGAGGAGCGCGGCGAGACGATCCACGCCGAGGTGCGCGGGCATGCGCCCACCGACTGGCTACGCGGCAACCCCGGCAAGGTGCGGATCGCCATGGAGATTCGCACGCCTGTCCGCAGCAACATCGAGGCGGTCGGCGCGAGTACGAACATCCAACTGGAACGGCTGGAAGGCGCGATCCGCGTGCGAACAGCCAGCGGCGACATCCACGCCGACCGACTCACCGACACGGTGACGATTCAGAGCGCGAGCGGCGATGTCCGCACCCATGCCCTTAGCGGCACGGTGCGCATCCAGAGCGCGAGCGGCGATGTCGGCCTCGAACGGGGCGAGGGCGAGCTGACGATCCAGAGCGCGAGCGGCGACGTGGAACTCGATCATCTCACGGGCATGCTCGATGTCACGACCGCCAGCGGCGATTGCCTCGTCCGCGCGTCCGCGCTCACCACCTGCCGCGCGAAGACGGCGAGCGGCGACCTTTCCGTCGCGACCCCACTCGCACCGGACGGCGAGTACGACTTCGGCACGGTCAGCGGCGATTTGCTGCTCCAAGTGCCGGAAGCGACGCGGATGACCGTCGCGATGAAGACCGTGAGCGGCGATCTTTCGTGTACGCTCCCCGCGACCAGCGAGGGCGGCAAGCGCAGCCGCACACTGACGGTCAATGGCGGCGGCATCCCGGTGCGCGTCAAGAGCGTGAGCGGCGACTGCACCGTACGCGCCGCCACAGGTGATCTCCCGCCGTTCCCCGCAGCATCGTCCATCGCACGCGCCGTCCCTGCCCCGCCCGCACCACCTGCTCCACTCGTCATCCCCACTCAGGCTGCGCCGGGAACGAATAATGTCGCGCAGCCGCAGGCATCGGGAGACGACTTCTCGGAAACCCTCGCCGTCTTGCAGGCGGTAGAGCGCGGCGAACTCTCGATTGACGAGGCGATGGAGAAACTGGCACGCCTCGAAGCGAGCATGCTACCGTAAAAGACCCACGCAGACTGTACGTACAACCGCGACAGCGGTTGCCATTGGCGGCGCGGTACGCTACTCTAACGCGCATTGTGCAGCGAAATTGGCATGCACACTGCATTTTGCGAGATTTTTTGCAAGGACGGCGCAACCACCGCCTTGGTTACTCGTTGTAATGATTGGGAGGCTGGGTTGGAAGGCCCGGTGACAACCACGGACGAGGCCAGTTGGATAGCACGCGCACGCAGTGGGGATGCGGCGGCGTTCGAGGCGCTCCTCAATCGGTATGAGCGGCAGATCTATGCCTATATTTACCGGATGATGGGCGGCAATGGCGACGACGCGGAGGACCTGACGCAGGACACATTCCTCAAGGCGTATCGCGCGCTCGGTCGGACATCGGACGACCTCAACGTCTCGGCTTGGTTGCACCGGATCGCCTCGAACTCCTGCCTCGATGAACTGCGGCGGCGGCAACGGATTCGCTGGCAGCCGTGGGATGGGATGAAGCACGATCGGTTGCTGCACGGGAGTGCGGGGGAGAATCCCGAACGCTCGCTGCTCCGCCGGGAAGCGGAAGGGACAGTGCAGGGCATCCTCGATCGCATGTCCGCGCGCAACAAGCAGGCGCTGGTACTCCGCGAATACGAGGGTCTTTCCTGCGAGGAGATCGGCGAGATCATGGGCATCTCGCGATCCGCCGTCAAATCAGTCCTTTTCCGTGCCCGTGAGGAGTTCCGCAAGTACTCGGTCGAACTCGGTTTCGATGCACCGTTGGAGGATGAGGATTCGTAATGGGACGATTACGCGAGCGAGAGCAAGAAAAAATCCGCGAGCTCGTCTCCGCCTACCTCGACGGTGAGTTGCCGCCAGACGACGCGCATTTCGTCGGCAAGCGCATCCAGGAAGACCCGGCGTATGCCCAGGTCTACGCCGCCTATCGCGGCATCCGCATGGATCTCCGCGCACTCACCCACCCCGAAGTACCCGCCAGCGTCTCACAAACGATCCGCGCCCGTGCCGCCGTCATGCAGCCGGGCCGCGCGGTTCTGAATATCCGCCAGCGCGTTGCCCGCATCACCGCTGCCGCCGCGACGCTCGCGGCCACCTTCGCGGCGATTCTCACGGGCGGTTTCGGCTTGCAGCATCATTTCACGCACGCCGTACCCGGTACGGGCCAACCGAATCCGGTCGTCATCGTCGCCAACAACAACGGCACGGCGACCATCGCGACGATCCTCAACCCGAACATCCGCTACGACGAATCGGCGCAGATCCGTTTCACCCGCCCAATGAATGAGCAGACGGCGCTGACATCGGTCGTTTTCAGTCCGACCGTGCTGGTCAGCAATCTCCAATATGACAAGAACACGTCCATTCTCAGCACCAAGCCGAAAGCGCTCAAACCGCAGACGACGTATACCGTGCAGATTCCCGCCGGCCTGAAAGATGCTGAGGGCAATGACGTGCGCGCGGATGCGTTCAGCTTCTCCGTCGGTAACATCATCCCCGGCATCGCTGACCAACCGACGACTGTGCCCGCAACGGTCGCCGCCAGCCCGACCGCCTTCACTATCATCCCCACGCCATCCGCCACGGTCGTGGCCGTCGCTCCCGCGACCGATGTGACGGCGACGGTTGCGCCCCCGGTTTCCAATGACACACCTGCAACGGTCGAGCCGCAGCCCGCTGCTCCGATCGCGACCACGAAGCCCGCTGCTGTCGCGCCCAGGGCGACGAATACGCCGGTTCCCGCGTCGAAACCCGTCGGCACGACGATCGCGGTCATCGAACCGACAGCAGTGCCAACCGTCGCGCCGACCGCTACCGCTGCGCCGACTGCAACCGTTGCGCCGACCGCGACGCCTGCCCCGACCGTTGTCCCGACACCGACAACACCCGCCATCGCGGTGGCGGACAAGTTCAAGGGCGCGTACGCTGCGACCGCCAACCGGCTCGGCTCTCCAATTGGTGGAGCGCAGAGCGTCGGGACATCGCAACTCTTCTTCCAGAATGGGTTCATGCTCTACGTCGCCGGCCAGCCGATCTATGTCTTCTACAGCGGCGACCACTCATTCACGTCGTACGCAAACCCCGGCAATAGCGGCGCGGGCAGCGACGGTGGCGCAGGGCCGTCCGCCGGTCTCTACAAGCTGGTCAACGCCTTCGGTGTGGTCTGGACGGCGCAGAAACTACAAAGCAAACTGGGCTACGCGACCAGCCCCGGCGAAGCGGGCGGCAGTGGGACGCTCCAAGCCTTCGAGAACGGCTCGATTCTTTCCGTCGGCAGCGATGTCTATGTCCTCCTGAAGAATGGCACCTGGCAGCCATTCAGCGGCTAGGGAAACCTCACCCCCAGCCCCTCTCCATTGCTTGTCAGCAATGGAGAGGGGAGCAATCCCAACAAACGCAACGATGAAGGGCGGATACACGATCCGCCCTTTTCTCATGACTGCATTTTCTCCCCCTCTCCTTTGCTTGGGGCAAAGGAGAGGGGACTGGGGGGTGAGGCTCCCCTCCCCTACCGCGATGCCGCCTGCTCCGCCGTCCGCACCGCCTCTGTGCTACCGGTAAACGCGGCGGTGGCCGTCGCTGCACCCGGTGCGGTGAGGTTGGCGACAAACTGCGTCGGCACAGGCTTCGCCGCCTCGGCGCGTGCTTCCGCCGCGCTCTCCGCCCAGATGAAGTGATCCCGACCGAACAGGTTAACGACATAGAGCGCCTGCTTGTTCGCTGCCATCAGTTGTACTCCCTTATCGTGTGATCGCAGAACCGCACCGATGCCGCTCTACGTGTGAGAACCATTCAATCATCTGCCCGTTACGCACGATGCGTGCCGAACAATCGTTTTGATGACATTCCCGCCATCTCAAAGAGTAAAACGCACTGCGCGTCACTTTATTCTACAAATGCGAACCGCAATTGGATGTACGCAGCGCGACCGCAGGAGAACGAATCACCGACAGCATGTGCTAGCATGGCAAACAAGATCGGCATGGAGAGAAGAGGCGAGGGGATGAATACTGGCAGGGGCACGCGGGCAAACTTCGAGAATACAGAAGCGCACCGGGCGACCGATGTACCATCGGTACCGTCGCCGCGCTATCGCCTTATCCTGCTCCCGGTAGATGGCGACGACGACGGCGCGGCGACGGCACAGGCCGCGATGCTCGCCTGCGCGACGGAGGCGACGGTCGCGATTCTCGCCGTGATGGACACCGGCGCGGGCTTTGCGTTCGGCGCGGTGGGGATGGCCACGTACCAGCGGCTGCGGAGCGAGGCGCAAGCGGCGATTGAGGCGGCGAGCGCGGCGCTCCGGGCCGCCGGTCTCGTGCGGGTCGAACACCTCATCATGGACGGTGCGCCGGGCGCGGCGATCCTCGAAGTCGCGGATGAGCAGGGCGCGGACCTGATCGTGCTCGGCGGCGGGCGTGTTATGCTGGACAGCACAACGTCGGAGGGTGTCGCTGCGCACATTGTGCGCCATGCCCGATGCCCGGTCTTGATCGTTCCCTGAGAAAGGAAGCCGCAGTGATGGACACCAGCCGCGACGAGGCGCGCCGCCGCGATGCCGCCGACCCGCTCCGCTCGTACCGGGACCGTTTCTACACCCAACCCGGCACGATCTACCTCGACGGCAACTCGCTCGGCCTTCTGTCACGCGATGCGGAGCGCACGCTCCTGCGCGTGCTCGAAGAATGGAAGACGCTCGGCATCGAGGCGTGGTTGAATGCCGACCCGCCCTGGTTCACGCTTACCGAGGAACTCGGCGCACTGATGGCCCCGCTCGTCGGCGCGGAAGCGGACGAGGTGGTCGTCACGGCGAGCACGACGGTCAACCTCCACACGCTCGTCGCGACGTTCTACCAGCCGACGCGCGAGCGGCGAAAGATCATCGCCACGTCGCTCGATTTCCCCTCCGACATCTATGCGCTGCAAAGCCAGATTCGCCTGCACGGCGGCGATCCGACCGGCGATCTCGTCGTCGTGCAGAGCCGAGACGGGCGATTGATCGAGGAGGCGGACATCATCGCCGCGATGACGCCTGCGGTCGCGATGGTCATCCTACCCGCCGTGTATTATCGCAGCGGCCAACTGCTGGACATCGCCCAACTCACCGCCGCCGCGCACGAACGGGGCATCCTGATCGGCATAGACGGCTGCCATTCCGTCGGTCTCGTGCCGCACGAATTCGACCGCTGGGGCGTGGACTTCGCCTTCTGGTGTACCTATAAATACCTGAACAGCGGCCCCGGTGGCACGGCGGGATTGTACGTCAACCGGCGGCACTTCGGCGTCGCGCCTGGCATGGCGGGTTGGTGGGGTAGTGACAAAACGACGCAGTTCGACATGTCGCATACCTTCACGGGTGCGGGGAATGCCGGTTCGTGGCAGATCGGCACGCCGCCGCTCCTCAGCACCGCGCCGTTGCACGGCTCGCTTCAGATGTTCGCGGAGGCGGGAATTGGCACTATTCGCGCCGCGTCGCTGGCGCGCACGGACTACCTGATCGCACTGATCGAGGCGATGGGACTCACTGAGGCGCCGTATCACTACGGCATTGGCACGCCGCGCGATCACGCCCGGCGCGGCGGCCACGTCGCCGTCGAGCACGCCGAGGGGCCGCGGATCGCGAAGGCACTGAAGGTGAAGGGTATCATCCCTGACTTCCGCCCGCCGAACATCGTCCGCCTCGCGCCAATCGCCCTCTACACATCGTACGAAGACTGCTGGCATGCCGCCCAGCACCTCAAAGCGATCATCGACGAACGCGCCTACGAAGCGTTCGAGATTGGGCGGGAACTGGTGGCGTAGGGAGCAAGCCCACCCCCTGCCCCCCTCCCGTGTATAGACCGGAGAGATGCCTGACACCCGTTCGGAGACATCCCGGACACCGGCCATCATCAGGGCAGTGGATCGCGCAGGTTGACC
>JALYXG010000416.1 GCA_030947205.1 Chloroflexota bacterium | reverse complement strand
CGTTCCCACAACTCCTCCGCGAGGAAGGGCATGACCGGCGCCAGCATCAAGGTCAGGACGCGGAGCGCCTCGCCGTATTGCGCGGCGGTGAAGGCCTCACGGTTCGCGCCGATCCAGTTGCCGAACTCCATCAGCGCGGCGATCGCGGTGTGGTACTGATACTCGTTCAGTTCTTTGGTCACGCGCTTGATCGCCTGATGTAGCGGGCGCATTTCCGCGCCCGTGCCGCCGGTGGGCGCAGGCTCGGTCACCAATCGCCAGACGCGGTCCACATAGCGCGTCACGCCGACGAGGTTCGTGTCGCGAAAGTCGTTGTCCTGGTCGAACGGCCCCATGAAGAGTAGATAGGCGCGGAAGGAATCTGCGCCGATGCGCGCGATATACTCATCCGGGTTAATGACGTTCCCCCGCGACTTGCTCATCTTCGCGCCGTCCTTGGTGACGAACCCGTGCAGACGCAGGCGTGTGAATGGCTCCTCAAACGGCAGGTAGCCCATGTCGTGCAGCACCATCGTGACGAAGCGGGCGTAGAGATGATGCATGACGACGTGTTCTTTGCCGCCGAAGTACATGTCCACCGGCAGCCATTGTTCCAGTCGCGCGCGGTCGAATGGGCGATCATCCCACTCCGTGCATGGGTAGCGCAGGAAGTACCACGACGAGTCGAGGAAGGTGTCCGACACATCGGTTTCGCGCTCGGCCGGCCCGCCGCAGATCGGGCAGGTGGTGTTGACGAACGACGGGACGGATGCCAGCGGCGACTTCCCGGTGCCGGTCGGATGGAAGTCTTCGACTTCCGGCAGCAGCACCGGCAGTTGATCTTCCGGCACGGGCACGATGCCGTCTTTCGGGCAATAAATGATCGGGATCGGTGGCCCCCAGTAGCGCTGGCGCGAGATCAACCAGTCCCGCAGCCGGTAGGTAACGCGCGGCCGGGCATTGCCCCGCTCGGCCAGCCACGCGACGATGGCGCGCTTCGCCTCGTCCACCGGCAGCCCGTCGAATTGCCCCGAATTGATGATCGTACCCGGCCCGGTGTACGCAGCGTCGGCGATGCCCATTTCGCTCGCAACGACCTCGACAATCGGTAGATCGAACCGCCGCGCGAACGCGTAATCCCGCTCGTCGTGTCCCGGCACGGCCATGATCGCACCGGTGCCATACTGGACCAGGACATAGTCGGCAATCCAGATCGGCACGCGCGCGTTCGTTGCGGGGTTGACCGCGTAGGCGCCGGTGAAGACGCCGGTCTTTTCCCGCTCGACATTCGTCCGCTCGATCTCCGTCTCGTTGCGCGCGCGCTCGATGTAATCCTGTACCGCAGCCCGCTGTGCCGATGTCGTGATCCCCTCGACCAGCGGATGCTCGGGTGCGAGCACGACATACGTTGCGCCGAAAACGGTGTCCGGTCGCGTCGTGAAGACCGGGATCGGCGTGCCGGGTGCGGGGTCATCGGGTTCGGAACCGGCGACGGCGAAGATCAGTTCCGCGCCCTCGCTGCGCCCGATCCAGTAGGATTGGCGGCGCTTGCTTTCCTCCGGCCAATCCAGTGTTTCCAAGCCATTCAAGAGGCGGTCTGCGTAGTCGGTGATCTTGAAGAACCACTGCGTCAATTCCCGCTGCACGACGAGGGTGCCACATCGCTCGCATCGCCCGTCAATCACCTGTTCGTTCGCCAGCACGGTCAGGTCTTTGGGGCACCAATTAACCGCCGCCTTCTTGCGCACCGCCAATCCCGCCTTATAGAGTTGCAGGAAGAGCCACTGTGTCCAGCGGTAATAGGCGGGCTGGCTGGTATCAACTGAATGCGTCCAGTCGAACATCGCGCCGATGCGGCTCAGTTGATCTTCGCGATAGCGTCGCGTGGTGAGCGCGGTCAGCCGCATTGGATTCGTGTCAATCTTCAGGGCGTAGTTCTCTGAGTGAATGCCAAAGGCATCGAAACCCATCGGCTCGAAGACTTCGTGCCCGTTCATTCGCTGGAATCGGCCATTGGTGTCCGCACCGCCATAGGTGTAGACATGGCCGATGTGCAACCCTTCCGCCGACGGGTACGGAAATTCCATCAGATTATAAAACTTGGGGCGGCCGGTCGTGAGCGTCAGGTCGGTGCGGTACAGGCCGCTCTCCTCCCATCGCGTGCGCCATTTCTGCTCGATCGGGGTCGCGTCGTAGCGGTCTGGCCGCTCTGCCGCGCCCGCACTCGTCGAGGTCTGATTGGAAGTCGTCATGCTGTCGCCCTTTCGCACAAAACAAAAAAGCCCATCGTCCGTAAGGGGACGAAGGGCAGGATTTGCCGTCCGTGATACCACCCCGATTGGGCCGCATCCGGGCCGGGAACAATGCGCGATGGTGGAGCTGAGGGGACTCGAACCCCTGACCCCCACACTGCCAGTGTGGTGCTCTCCCAGCTGAGCTACAGCCCCGCGATCTGTTCCGCGCCCAGCGAGAAACCCCGCTCGACGGCTCTGGTAACGGTGGCCAACCCGGCAGGGCTTACGCTGGGCGCATGCTCGACGCCCCTACGTTCACCGCTGCAAACCGTGCGGACGAGTTCGGCCATGACATGCGCCGTTTCCACCATCGGGCGCTCGCTCTACAGGTAGCCTACTACTCCCGCCGTGCAACGTACAACCGGACGTTGCAAGCACGATGCTAGCAGAATTGGGTGATCGCGTCAACGCCGCCGCATTATGATGACGAACAATCTTCACCGGGCTGTCGGTTGTCGGTAAGAGATGCCGGGTATGCTGGCCGGAGGCATGCGAGCGCTGTGCGGGACGCGAACGGTACGACACGAGACGCGAGCAGTATGTAGAAAGGGCCATGATGACACATCGTATCTCCATGCGGGCGCGTGGTAACCAACTCTTTGTTTATAGCGGGCAGTCGGTCCTGATTACGAACCTCGACGGCAATGTTGTGGGCGATGACAACGAAGGGTTGTATGTCGAGAATACGCGGCTCCTGTGCCGCGATTATCTAACCGCGAACGGTCAGCCACTGCGCACCTTCGCGTCCAGCCCGGTACACGGTCACGGGATGTTGACCTACGCCGAAGCGCCGAAAGGCCCCGGCATCCCTGGCAAATCCGTCTACGTCGAAATCACCCGCGTCCTCGAAGAAGGGATGCGGACGACGGTTCGCGTCACGAATTACAGCGTCAGCGAACCCGCGTGTTTCGATCTTGCCTGGCACATCGCCGCCGATTTCGCGGACCTCGAACAGTTCGATCTCGGCCTCAGCACCTCGCAGCAGTTCACGGGCAAGGATGGGTCGTCGGGCGGAATCCAATCCCTAACCGCCGGTGTACACACCGCATGGGATGAGGCGCGGCGTGACGTGACCGTGCGCTACGACCATCCCGATCTCGACCGCGCCGTCGCGATGCACGTCACCGAAACGTCCGTACCGGTCTGGTACGTCGGGGGTACGCTCGTTTTTTCGCTCGACCTCGCCCCCCGCGCGACTGCGACGGTCGTGCTCGTCGTCGAGCCGATTTTCGATGGTGTCCGCAGGGCGATGTCGCGCCGGGATTTCGTGGAAGCCTCGACATCGCTCGGCGTGGTGCGTGCGGCGTTGCACCTCAACGCACCCGTGTTGACAACCTCGAATCCGACGGTCACGCACGCGTGGCGCACGGCGGTCGCGGACCTCGCCTCACTGCCGCTCGGCCTGGCAGTTGGCCCCGCCGCGCCTTCGGCGGGCATCCCGCTGTATCAGCAATTCTTCGGGCGGGACACGCTGACGGTCGGGTGGCAAGCGGCGATGGCAATGCCGGAGATGCTCAAGGACGCACTGCGGGCGAACGCCGCGTATCAAGGAACCGTGACCGATGACTGGCGGGACGAACAGCCGGGCAAGATTATTCATCAGGCGCGCACCGGGCCGCTTTCGCTGCTCAATTACGACCCCTTCGAGCGGTATTACGGCGACTATTCCGCCCCGCAGGACTTCCTGACGATGCTCGGCCAGTATTTCGCCTGGACAAACGACCGCGAAACGGTGCGGTCGCTTCTCCCTGCCGCCCGCCGCGTCCTGAAGTGGCTGGACGAGCAGGGTGATCTCGACGGCGACGGCTTCCTTGAATACATCACCCGCTCCAAAAAGGGCGTCAAGAATCAGGGCTGGAAGGACTCGGACGAGGCGATCATTGACGAGCACGGCATGATTGCCCAGAACCCGATTGCGACGAGCGAGATGCAGGGATACTGGTTCGCCGCGCTCCAGCAGGCGGCCTCCGTTTTCTACTTCATGGGTGAGCGGCGCTATGCGCGACAACTGCTCCGGCAGGCGCGCGATCTCCGTAAACGCTTCAACGTGGCCTTCTGGATGGAGGATTTGGGCTTCTACGCGATGGCGCTCGGCCCGGACAAGCAGCAGATTCGCTCGATTTCCTCCAACACCGGCCATCTCCTGACGGCGGGGATCGTGCCGCGCGACCGGGCGGCGCGGGTCGTGTCGCGGTTGATGGCGCCCGATATGTTCAGCGGCTGGGGCATCCGCACGCTTTCCAGCGACCATCCGGCCTACAATCCCTTCAGTTATCACCTCGGCAGCGTTTGGCCGATCGAGAGCGCGACCTTCGCGCAGGGCTTCGCGCGCTACGGCTGCTGGGACGATCTGCACCGTTTCGCGGAAGCGATCTTCGCCTCGACGGAACTTTTCTCCGAAAACCGCCTGCCGGAAGCGATTGGCGGCTTGCAGCGCGACGCGG
>JALYXG010000415.1 GCA_030947205.1 Chloroflexota bacterium | reverse complement strand
CGCTGCCCCGAAGATAGACCACCTTCGCGGGGTCGAAATCCGGCGCTTTGATCCGGTCGAATGCAACACCGGGGTCGGCCACGGGTTGCGCATTGCCGACGACGAAGGCGCGCGGCAGTGGCGGGCGACTCGGCTGGTAGAAAACGACTTTGTCGCCCACGAAGGCCCGCTGCCAGTCGGCGGGCGCGGGCTTTTCGCTGGGCTGGCCGACATAGGCGACATTGAGTAGACCATAGAGCGCGCTGGAACGGCTACTCTGCGCCCGCTCACGGAAGGCGGCGTAGTCTGCCAATTGGAGCGGGTTGTACGCGCCGGAAACGCTGTCAACGCCATCTATCGCGGCGAGCGACGGCTGCCAGCGGTCGGAAATGTCGTCCGTATCAATCCGGAACGGCGGGTTGGCTGCGGTGCGCGCGATCAACTCGCGCCGCGCCGTCGGTTGCTGGAAGCCCGCCAGCAAATTGTCCGTCGTCGGATTGAAACCAATCGTCGCGCTGAAGAGATCGAAGACGATCAGCGTCGTCGCGAGCGCCGCCGTCGCCCGCCATCCAATCCCGCGCCGCTCGACCGCCCATATAAGCGCGAGCACACCGATCAGGATCAGCAGGAGCAGATTGAGACCCTCCACGGCGATCACCGGGCGATTGACCGGATCGTCCTGCCGCAAGATCAGGCTGTAAAAAAGCGGGATAATAAAGAGGGCGAGCGCGGCGACGACGATGCCGACCCCGCGCCGCACCTGCCGCAGTGTCGCGCCGAGTTCGGTATGCGTCGTGCGGACGGCGGCGAGCCAGTCCAGCAGTGCGTCAAGGCCCCACGCCGCGAGGATCGCCACCGCGAGATCGTAGAGCAGCAGCAAACGCCCGGCGGCGCGCACGCGGTCGTAGCCGGGCACGAACCCATAGAGCCACCCGTGCAGCGGTGTGAACGGCCCGAGCGCGCCGAGCAGCGCGAAACCGCCGAGCGCGACAAAAAAGAGTTTCTGCCCGCCCCCCGCCCGCGTCCGCCAGAGCACGCCGATCACCGCGAGGACGAGCGCGACGACGCCCGCGTAGCCCCAAATTTCGCCGTTCGCGAACGCTCCCCAGTAGTTCGTCGGGTTGTCGCCGAAGACTTTTGGCAAGACGAGCTGAAGGAGCGCGACGGGCTGCACGCTAAACTGCGTCGCATTGTCGTAGCCAATCCCGGCGCGCACCGAACGGCGCGACAACTGCTCGGCAGGCAGCAGCAGCGGTGCGGCTAGCCCGACCGCGACGACGAGCATCACCGCCAATCGCGCGAGGGCGGCGATCCAGTGTCGGACATGCGGATCGTCCAGACGACCGCGCCAATCGCCCCCGTGTACGGGTCGCGTTGTCGGCACAGCGGGCAGCGGGGTCGCGTCCGCTTCATCACCAATGACCGGAACTGGCGACAGGACGAGACCAATGACCGGAACTGGCGACAGGACGAGCCGATCCGTCCAAGCGAGATGCACGCCGTACGCAACAGCGGCGGTAATCACATAGAGCAGTACCTGCGGATGACCGGCCAGCGTCGCCATCATCAAGCCAAGCCCGGCAACGACCGTCCAGCCGATGCTCCCCCGCCGCGCGCGACAGAGCGCGGCGAGGATGGCGGGCAGCCACGACGCGACCGCGATCATCGGCGCGTGGCCGATCTGCGCCGTCATAAAACCGCCGTACGCAAAGGTAATCGCCGCAATCAGCGACGGCGCGCGGCGCAGCCCGATCGTCCGCGCGAAGCCGTACATCGTCGCGGAGGCCCACCAGACGTGGAAAATCGCCAGCGCCTCGAATACCCCATAAGTAAATGGCCGCGCGACCGCCCAGACGAGCAAATTGGGCGGATACAATGCGCCCGCCTGATAATCTGCCGCGAACGGCGCACCCGCGAAAAGATACGGGTTCCAGAGCGGGAAATGTCCGGCCTGGATTTGGTTCGCGGCGAACGCCGAGAGCGGATAGTAGAACGAGTTGAAATCGCCGCCGCCTTTGGGGATCGCCACACCCTTCTCGAAGAGCAACCGCCAGAAAAAGAGGCAGAAGACGAGGGTGAGCAGGCCGACCATGCCGACCTCACCTCGCGCCTCGGGCCACCGCCGTCGCACGCGTGGCGCTCCGGCCACCAGCAGCAGGGCAAGCCAGACCACGACGATGACCGCCATCGCCCCCGACCCCATCAGCCCCGCAAACTTCAAGACCACATGCGCCCTCTGGGCGAGCAATGAGCAACGAGCAATGAGCAATGAGTGGCAAACGCAACCCCTCTCGTTGCTCCGTTACACATTGAAGAGGAACTCGATGATGTCGCCGTCCTGGACGAGGTATTGTTTGCCTTCGAGGCGGTGCGTGCCCGCTTTTTTCGCTTCCGCCATGCTGCCGGCGGCGATCATCGCGTCGTAGGAAACGACTTCGGCGCGGATGAAGCCGCGTTCGATGTCCGAATGAATT
>JALYXG010000410.1 GCA_030947205.1 Chloroflexota bacterium | reverse complement strand
CAATCTGGTCGAACGCCTTGAAGCTTGCCTGCCCCTTGAGGGCGAGCGTCTTGGTGATCGCCGCCGTCAGCGTCGTCTTGCCGTGATCCACATGCCCGATCGTCCCCACATTCACATGCGGCTTCGTCCGCTCAAACTTCGCCTTGCCCACTGATACCGCCTCCTGCGTCTTCCACGCATCTGTTGTTGCTTCTCGGAGCGCGCCGTCGCGTTGCGCCTTCCGTTTAGACACTTCTTTCGCGCGCGGATTCCCCGCACGACAAACAAACACTGCCACTCACGGCAGCACAGGGAATCTTACACGTTTCCGGGCGGCGGCGCAAGGCGCAAAATCGCTGATTCCACGCCGGGATTTCCAGGCCCCGGACCGCCCCTGTGCTATAGTCCTCGCACAGACGGTAAACAGGCACGAGGGGAAGTGAGGAGAGCGATGCTCTGGAATCCTGATGCGGAGGCGATGGACCGCGACCGGCTCCGCGATCTGCAAGCGGCGCGGTTACGCGAGAAGGTGGCGTACGTCGCCGAGCGGGTGCCGTTCTATCGCGAGCGGTTCGCCGCGCACGGCATCGCGCCGGACGATGTGCAATCCGTGGATGATCTCGCTCGCTTGCCGTTCACGACCAAGAGCGACCTGCGTGACAACTATCCCTTCGGCCTCTTCGCGGTGCCGCAGTCTGCGGTCGTGCGCATCCACGCGTCGTCCGGCACGAAAGGGAAACTGACCGTCGTCGGCTACACGCGGCACGATCTTGGCGTCTGGGCGGAGGTTGCCGCGCGCGCCCTCACGCTCGGTGGCGGGCAGCCGGGCGATGTCATCCATAATGCGTACGGATATGGCCTTTTTACGGGCGGCCTCGGCATGCATTATGGCGGCGAACTGATGGGCGCGACGGTCGTGCCGATGAGCGGTGGCAACACGCCCCGCCAGGTGATGCTGCTCAAAGACTTCGGCGCGAAGGTCCTCTGCTGCACGCCATCGTACGCGCTGACCATTGCGGACGAGATGGAGCGGCAGGGGATTGACCCGAAGGAATTGCCGCTCTCCTTCGCCATCCTCGGCGCGGAGCCGTGGACGGAGGAGATGCGCGGGGGGATCGAGGAGCGACTGGCAATCGCGGCGGTGGACATCTACGGCCTGTCGGAGATCATCGGTCCGGGGGTCGCGTGCGAGTGCATCGAGGCGCGGCACGGCCTCCACATCGCGGAAGATCACTTCCTGCCGGAGATCATCAATCCCGAGACGGGCGATGTGCTCCCGCCCGGCGAGCAGGGCGAACTCGTCCTCACCTGCCTGACCAAAGAAGCCTTCTCGCTGATCCGCTACCGCACCGGCGACATTACGGCGCTGATCCCCGAACCCTGCACCTGCGGGCGGACGAGTATGCGGATGGCGCGGTTGCGCGGCCGGCACGACGACATGCTGATCGTGCGCGGCGTCAACGTCTACCCGTCGGAAGTCGAGGCGGTGCTGCTCGGTATGGGCGGCATCGCGCCCTTCTATCAGATCATCCTTGATCGGGAGGGGACGCTGGACACGATGGAGGTGATGGCGGAGGTGACACCCTCCTTCCACGGCATCGCGGGCTGGGCACTGAACCCGGATCATCCCGCCGTGCGCGAGTTGCACGGTCGGCTCGTGGACGCGCTGAAAAGCCGCCTTGGCCTCACCTGCCGCGTCATGCTTGTCGAGCCGGGCGGCATGGAGCGCATCGAAGTCGGCAAAGCCGTCCGCGTCGTGGACCGGCGGCAACTTTCTTGAATTCGGAGTTCGATGAGTACTACTCCGAACCTCGAACTCGTTACTTCTCCGGGTCATACTACCTCTAGGGTAAGTAGCTGAACGGATTACACGACCGACCGTTATCAATCACCATGAAGTGGACATGGGGGCCGGTGCTGTTGCCGGTGCTGCCTTCCGCACCGATGTACTGTCCCTTCGTGACGCGCTGGCCGACGCTGACGGCGATGCTCTGCATGTGCCCGTAGACGGTGACGAAGCCGTTGCCGTGGTCAATATAGACCGCATTGCCGAGACCGTCGGAGGTCCAGCTCGCATAGACGATCCAGCCGGCCTGGGCGGCGGCGAGGTGCGTGCCGGCCGTCGTGGCGATGTCAATGCCGTTGTGGCTACCGGTGAAGGTCGAGGTGATCGTGCCCGACTCCGGCCAGGTGAGACCGGGGTTGCGGCCACTGCAACTGTATGACTGCGCCGGGTAGTAGACCGCCGGGTACGCACCGGGGAAACCGACGGCGGGCTGGGGCGCGGCGGCAGGCTGCGGCGCAGGCTGTGGTGCGGGCGCGGGTGCCGAGGCAGGGGCAGCGCGTACCGGTGCGGGTGCGGCGGCAGGCTGTGGTACGAGCGCGGCGGGCGCGGGTGCGCTGGCCGGCACGGCGGCGCGGGTCTCTGGGTTATCAATCTGGACGTTCTGCGGGATGATTACCGGGGGCGGTTCAACATACGGGATGCCGCCGGGGACGACGATCTCCTGCCCCTTTACCAACTTGCCGCCGTGCGTCAGGCCGTTCGGGCCGAAGGCGAAGGCCGCATCCCGCAGTTGGCCGACGCGCAGATCGGTCGGCGGGTCCTTGCAGGGGATCGCCGTACAGGCGAAGTTCTTGGCAATCTGCGTCACCGCGTCGTCCACATTCCGCTGCGTGTCCATCTCCTCGGTGACGTGGATGACACCGTCCGTCGGTGGGATGGCGATGATCTGCCCTGGCTTGAGCACCCAGTTCTCCGGTAGGCTGTTCGCCCAGACGACGGTCGTCGGCTTGCTCAGGCCGTACGACTGCGTGATCTTCCAGAGCGAATCGCCCTGCCGCACCTGATAGAAGATCGTGCGGTCCCGCGCGGGGAGCGCCTCGGTCGGGATGAGCAAATACGATCCGGCAATCAGGTCGCTCGTCGTCTGCACATTGTTGCCGGGATAGTTGGCGATCTGCTCCGGCGTCACCTGATAGGCGCGGGCGATCCCTTCCAGCGTATCGGCATCCTTGACGCGGTGGAGCATCGTCCCCTTCGGCGGCACCTTGATCGCGATGCCGACGGGCAGCGTCGTCGTCGGGTCGCTAATGTTGTTCGCCCACATCAGGGCAGACGTATTAATGCCCTTCTGCTTGGCGATGTCGTCCAGCGTCTGATCGCGCAGGGCGCGCACGACATCAATCCGCTGCGGCTTGACCGTCAGGGTGGTTGCGGGGCGGGCGAGGTAGTTCGTCGTCGTCAGGTCGGCCGGATTGGCGGGGGTGTTGATGACCGTCTGCCCGCCGGGGACATTGACTGTCACGCCGTCCGACGGCTGACCGGTCGCCGTGATGTCAATCGTCTCCGTCGCGCCGCCCGGCACGAC
>JALYXG010000369.1 GCA_030947205.1 Chloroflexota bacterium | reverse complement strand
TTGCTGTTTACACCGAGGGCATCGCCCGGCATCCCGACGACGCACGGCTGTATCGCCATCGCGGGCACCGGCTGATCAGCCTGCGCCGCTTTGATGAAGCGATTGCCGACCTCACCGAGGCGGCACGACTCGTCGCAGGCCACGCGCCGGAGCCGGAATTGCCCGTCGGGTCGCCGCCCGGCACGCCATACACCTACACACTCCAATTCTCGATCTGGTATCATCTCGGCCTCGCCAACTACCTGCGCCACACCTTCGAGCAGGCGCGCGCCGCCTATCAGGAGTGCGCGGCCTTCGCACCGACCGCCGAAACGCTCGTCGCCGTCACCCACTGGCGCTACATGACGCTCCGCCGCCTTGGCGCCACCGAAGAAGCGGCCAGCATCCTCGCGCCGATCACACCCGATCTGCCCGTCATCGAGAACCGGCCCTACTACCGCCTCACCCTCCTGTATGCGGGCGTACTGACCCCCGAAGCGACCCTCGCGCCCGATGCCAACGACAAGGACAAAGGGATGGGCAACAACCAGGCGCTCATGGATGCGACCGTGGGATATGGTGTCGGCAACTGGTACCGGTACAATGGTCGGCAGGCCGAGGCGGACGCGCTCTTCCACCACATCCACGACACCACCCCACCCGGCATGTCTCGCTTTGCCTTTGGCTACATCGCGGCAGAGGCGGAACTGGGGAGATAGTGGGCAGTGGACAGTGGGCAGTGGACAGGAGATAGTAGACAGGAGGCTTGGCGTTCTTTCTGCCCACTGCCCACTGTCTACTGTCTACTCGGGAGAGGAACGCATGAATCGCTGGGCGAAGTATGTCGTGATGATCGGGGCCGTGATCGTCGTCCTGCTGCTCACGCGCGACATCCTCGCCCCCTTTATCCTCGCCATGGCGACCGCCTATATAATCAGCCCGCTTGCTGACCGGGCGCAGCGAATGTCCCGCCTGCCGCGCGTCGCGGTGATCGCCCTGTTTTACCTGATTTTCATCGGCGCGCTGACGTTGATCGTCGCGCTCGTCGAGCCGGAATTGACGCGGCAAACGACGGGGAAGAACGGCCTCTTCAAGTCCGGCGTCAGTGTCACCGATTCGGTGCTCGATCGTGCGTCGAAGAATGCCCAGGTCGTGGATTTGCTGCGGCGCGCGGGCGTAGACATCGTGCTATACAACGACCCGCTCTACATCGAGAAACGCGCCATCGTCGCGCGCCGCCTCCAACTGGAGATTGATCGCGCCACGCAACCGGGGCAGGTCCGTGAAGTGGCGCAGACGACCTTCAATCTCCTCTTGAAGATCGTCATCTGGTTCTTCGCAACGTTTTATCTACTCCTCAATGGGCGGCGGTCGGTGGAGTATCTGTACCGCTTCGTCCCGGACGATCGCGTCGCACAGGCGCGCCGAATGGCCGGGCGGATCCACATCGTGCTTGGCCGCTACATGCGCGGTCAGTTGTATCTGATCCTCATCATGTCGGTCGCGTCGTACATCGCCCTGAGCATCTTCAAGGTGCCGTATGCCCTGCCGATCGCGATTGGGACGGGCATTCTGGAGATCATCCCGTTCGTCGGCCCGATCATCGCGGGGACGCTCGCCAGCCTCGTCGCGCTCTCGACGCAGGGTGTCGGCACCATGATTGGTATCATCATCACGTATTTCGTCCTCCGCGAGATTGAGGACCAAATCATCATCCCGCAGGTCATCGGCCGTGTCGTCCACCTCGATCCGGTCGTGACGATCTTTGTCGTTCTCGCGGGCGAGAAGGTAGCGGGGATTATCGGCGTGCTAATGGCCGTTCCTCTCGCCGCTGTCGTACGCGTCGTGATAGACGAACTCTTCCCGCCGAAGACGCCGGACGATCACCCCTCCGCCTTGACCGAGGTCGTCGTCGCGGGGACGGGCCTGCCGAACGATCCCGCCACGCCGCGCGGCCCGCTCCGCCCCGATCCTGCAGAAACCGATTAGATGATGGGGACGCATGACGCGCTATGACGCAATCATCATCGGCAGCGGCCCGAATGGGTTGAGCGCGGCGATTACCCTCGCGGAGCGTGGTCGCGCCGTCCTCATCCTCGAAGCGGCCTCCCGCCTCGGCGGCGCGGTAATGACGGAGGAACTGACCCTCCCCGGCTTCCGGCACGATACCTTTTCGTCGGTCTACCCGTCGGGCGCGGCGTCGCCGGTTTTCGCACGGATGCCGCTCGCGCACTACGGCCTGCGCTGGGTCGAGCCGCCCGTCGCGATGGCGCACCCCTTCCCGGATGGCCGCGCCGCCGCCCTTTACCGCGACCTTAACCGGACGGTAGACACGCTTGACCGCCTAACGCCCGGCGACGGTCAGGCGTGGCGCGCCTTCATCGCACCCTACGTGAAGCATGGGGCGGCGGTGCGGCAAACGCTCCTGAGCGGTTTCCCGCCGCTCGTGGGTAGCGTGCGGCTACTCGCTGGGTTACGCATCGAGGGGTCGTTGGAGTTCGCTCGCCTGCTGCTACTGTCCGCCGAAGCGCTCGGCGCGGAACGCTTCAGTGGCGATGCCGGCCCCGCCTGGCTCTACGGCGCGGCGATGCACGCCGATGTGCCGCCGTGGGAGGCGGGCAGTGCAATTGCCGCCTTTTATCTGCTCGTGCTCGGTCATCTCGTCGGCTGGCCCAGCCCGGCGGGCGGCGCGGGCAGCCTCACTGCCGCCCTCACCGGCTACCTCGCGCACCTCGGCGGGGAAACCCGGACGGATACAGCGGTCGCGCGCATCCTCGTCGAGCACGGGCGCGTCGCGGGCGTCATCACCGACGCGGACGAAACGATCCGCGCGCCCATCGTCGTCGGCGATCTGACGCCGCACGGCCTGATCCGGCTCGCCGGCGATGCGTTGCCAACGGCGTATGTCGCGCGCCTCGCCCGCTATCGGTACGGCCCGCCGACCTTTAAAGTGGACTGGGCGCTCGACGGCCCCGTGCCGTGGACAGTGACCGTCGTGCGGTCGGCGGGCACCGTCCACGTCGGCGGCTCAACGAGCGAACTGACCGCCGGGCTGATGCAGCAGCGCGCGGGACTCCTACCGGAGCGGCCCTTCCTGCTCTTCGGCCAGCAATCGCTCGCCGACCCGACCCGCGCCCCGGCGGGCAAACAGACGGCGTGGGCGTACACGCACGTCCCGCGTGGCATTAACTGGCGAGAGGAGACGGAACGGTTCGCGGAGCGGATCGAGGTGCAGGTGGAGCGCTTCGCGCCCGGCTTCCGCGACCGCGTCCTCGCGCGACACATCATCACACCACCCGACTTCACCGCACGAAATCAGGGACTTGTCGGCGGCGATGTCGGCGGCGGCAGCAGCGCGCTCGATCAACTGATCTTCCGCCCGATCCCCTCGCTCTCGCCGTACCGCACGCCGATTCGTGGCCTTTATCTCGGCAGCGCCTCCACCTTCCCCGGCGCGGGTGTCAATGGCATCCCCGGCGCCGCCGCCGCCCGCTGCGCCCTCCGCGATAGGCGCTCTCGACGCAAGTAACAAGGGGAAGCCAGGGAGGAGCGCAGAGGGTACAGAGGGGAATAAAGACGATGCGACCGTGCCACTCCGTCTTTCATTCCAATCTTTCCCTCTCTGCGTCCTCTGCGTCCTCTGCGCGCTCTGCGCTCCTTCCCGGTTTCGTCTTACCGATTGAGGTAGGCGAGACCTGCGCGGAGGGATTTCGGCGGGTGACCGATAAGTGTTGCGGTGGCGGAGTCTTTGCTGCTGTTGTCGAGTTGGAGCATCTTCAGTTGCTCGGGCGTTACCGGGGGCTTCGGCAGCAGCTTGTCGAAGACGAAGGCCGCCGGTTTGAGGAGCGTGGCCGGGAGCGCGAGCATCGGACGGTGTTTGCCGGTGACATCCATCAGCACGGCAACCATCTCTTTGTACGACATGATCTCCGGCCCGCCAAGTTCGTAGGTCGTGCCGATCGTCATCGGATCGTCGAGCGCTTTGATGAAGGAATCCGCGACATCGCCAAGCCAGACGGGCTGGAACTTCGCCACCCCACCGTCCGGCAGCACGAAGGGAGCGGGTAGTTTCGCCAGGCCCGCAAGCGTCGAGAAGAACTGGTCGCCGGGGCCGAAGATAATCGAGGGGCGGAAGATCGTCCAGTCGAGGCCACTCGCCTTGACGTATTGCTCGGCGCGATACTTCGTGTCGTGATACGGGAAGTTTGGGTTGGGAAGCGCGCCGAGGGCGCTCATCTGAAGGTGGCGGCGCACGCCTGCCTTCTTCTCCGCGTCCACAATGTGCATCGTCCCTTCGTAGTTAACCTTCTCGAACGTGATATCGCCGCGCTCGCGGATGATTGCGACGAGGTGGATTACCGTTTCCACGCCCGCCAACGCCGCCGGGAGCGTCGCCGGTTCGGTCACATCCCCTTGCGCGAATGCCACACCGCTCGGGAACTGTTTGCGCGCCGCCGCGACATCCCGCACGAGCAGACGCACCTCCCGCCCCTGCTCCACCAGCTTTTCCACGAGCCGCGATCCCACATACCCCGTCCCGCCCGTCACCAGTATCATCGGCGCTTGCTCCTTTCCGCTACGAGTAGATAGTAGTCGGTAGTCAGCGATCGGGTTCCATTCTGACAACTGACTACCGACTACTGTCTACTATTGTCTACTCCGTTATACACGCCAAAGGCCCGGCCGGATGCGGCGCGGGCGATGCGAACGATCATCGGAGCCGGTGAAAGGAGAGGAAGAAAGGGGCGGTGCGGATGTCGTAGCATGCTGGCCGGGATGTTCCGCAGTGTGGATAGTCTTGGAATGACCGCCCCGCTCATACCAGTGCCCGCCACGAGCGACGAGATACTGGGGAGCAGTCCCAGAATGAACGATTGGGGAAGGAGGAAGGAGGGGACCAACCTGGGACTGCTGACACCGGTATACTCCTTCGCACATTATTTGTCAATGATTTGCACAGTAATATGCCATGTCATGTCGTGAGTCGCTTGTCCCGGCGCACGATAGCCCTGTTGCTGCAATGAAAAACGGACGGGGTACACGATACCGCGTCCGTCCCGATGCGTGTTCTGCCTCTCGCGTCTATGTCTCGGTCAGCACCACACCGAGCACATTCGCGCCGACCTGTGCGAGGGCGGCGAGGGCGCGCTGCGCCTGTGGGCGGCGCGTCCGCCCCTGCGCGACGAGCAGCAGGACACCGTCCACGCGGGCAGCGATAGCCCGGCTGTCCGCGACATCCGCGACGGGTGGCGCGTCGAACAGGACGACATCCGCCTGCGCGCGCAGGGCGGCAAGCAGCACGCCGAAGCCTTCCGCACTAAGCAAATCCCCGGGGTTCGCGCCGCGCGCGCCCGCAGGCAGCAGCAGAAGGTTTGCTACCCCGGTCTCGACGACGGGCAGGACAATCGTGCGATCCTCCTCGTCCGGGCCGAGGATCGCGGTCGCGATGCCCTCCGTTGCGCCGCCCTGCCCGAACAGCGCGCTCAGGCTCGCAGCGCGACGCCCGGCATTCGGCGTGCCGCGCAGATCGGCATCCGCGACGATCACCCGTTCCCCGGCGAGCGCGCACGCGACACCGAGGTTCGCGACGACCGCCGCATGGTCGCCGACATCGCCGGAATCGGCGAGCAGATAGACGCGCCCGCCTGCCCGATCCCCGGCGCGCGGATCGAAGCGTAGGTTTGTCCGCAACGTACGGTACGCCTCAGCGGCGCTCCCGTCCGGCTCCCCGAGCATCACGAGCCGCTCCCGGAGCGTCCCCCCCTGCCCCGCCTTCGCCTCGATCACCTCATCCATCACACTCTCCCCCTAACCGAATCGAACCGCGAGGAACGCCAAGAGAGAATTAACACAGAGAGCGCAGAGGGCGCAGAGCGCGCAGAGGGGACAATATTTTTTCTTCTCTGCACGCTCTGCGCTCTCTGTGTGCTCTGCGCTCAATCTTTTTCCCTCTTTGCGTCCTTTGCGCCTTTGCGGTTCACTTGTTTTCTCTCCGTTCCTATTGTCGGTTCACGCGGCGGGGGATCGTGGCGATGACGGGGACATGCAAGTAGTGTTGCACATCGTCCTGCCCCTTGAGCGAGTCGTCCAGCGCCGCCGCGCCCATCACGACGATCAATCCGAGCACAGCGCCGAGAACGAGGCCCGCCAGCGCCGTCAGTTTCGTGCGCGGGCCGTTCGGCGTCGCGGGCGGCGACGGGCAGTTCGGCAGGACCGCCGGACTAAACAGCCCGCCCGACGGCGCGGCGCAGTCGAGGCTTGTCACCACCAGACGCGGCGTCCGTACGGCGTTCTGCTGGGCGGACTGGCTCAGGCGCTTGTCCTCCGCGTCCGACGCGGCGATGTCGTCCTTGTTTTTGTCCACGACGATATGCGCCAAGGCCCCGACAACCCGCGCCGCACGCGCCGGGTTCTGGTCTGTCAGGGCAATCGTCACCGTGCGATTGTCGCGGTTGCTCCGGGTGACGGCGTTGTAGGCGAACGCGGCATCGCCCGGCTGCAGATAGCCCTTGTCAACAGCGGACTGCACGGTATTCGGGTTGTGGACATAGGGTTCGAGCGCCTGCGTCCAGTTCGCCGTCAGTTGGTCAGAGAAGTAGTCAATCGGCAGCGAGGTGACGGCAAGGCGAGTGCTCGCCTCGTACGTCTTCGGCTTGCCGATCTGCGACGCGTAGCCGATGACGCCGGCAATCAGCGCGGCGAGGGCGATCACCCACCAGCCGCGCCGCAGCACCCGCAGATAAACTTCGGGGCGCATCAGGCCACCCGCTCCGCCCGCCCGCGACGCGGGATCGCGCCAACAACGGGCAGGCCGAGCTGATCCTCGATCTCGCGGCGGTCGTGGAGCCGGGTGTCGAAGAGGTCCACAAGCAGCGCGATCACCGCCGCAAGCAGCACGCCCGCGATCAGCGTGCCGACCGCAACCACGCCTGATTTGAGCGACTTGGCGGTCGCGGTCGTCGGGAGGTTGATGATTGTGGCCTCCACCGGGCGGTTCGGGAAGTAACTCGGGGTGTTCGTTGCCAGTTCCTCCAACGCGGCCTGCTCGATCGCCACGGAGCGGTTCGGGTCGCCGGTTGTCGCATTGACGGTCAGCGCCCGGAAAACGCGCGACGCGGTGAGGGACTTTTGCACCGCTTCGGTGGAGTAATTCAGCCCCTTCTCCTGGAGCCGTTTCGCCACATTCCCGGCAAATCTACTACCCGGAATGATCCGCACGAGGTCGTCTGTTGCCGCCTCACTGGCGAGCGCGCGATAGTAATTGTCGTACCCCTGCGGCGTCGGCGGCTGCGGCGCGATGCTCGTCACCGTCGTCTCACCGACGGCGATGTATGACTTCGCCGTATGCCGGTAGTTATAACCCGCCAATACGAGCGCCAGGAGCGGCAAAACGACCAGCACCGGCCACCGTCGCCGCACGACCGCCCAGAAACGCGGCAGCCGCGTAACAAAAGCCGGAGTACTGAGTACTGAGTACTGAGTTTCCATAGTCCCCTATCAGGCTCGACACCGGATGTTGATCTTCCTTCCAGTACTCAGTACTCGGTACTCAGTACTTCCCTGCTATCCTAGCGGCGCGGCAGCGATACCGCAATGTTTAGAGGATCGCGATGATCACCGCGAGCGTGACGATGCTGATTAAGGTGGAAAAAAGCACGGTCGCCGTGACGAAGGTGGGCAGGAGGTCGTGCTCGAAGGCGATGATCGAGGCGAGCACGGCGGCGGGCATCGCGGACTGGAGGATACCCGCGTCCCGCGCGAGGCTCGTCAGGTGGAATGGAACGACGATCAGCGCGGCGAGCGCGGGGCCGGCGAGCAGCCGGACGAGGCTCGCGCCGAGCATATCGCCGTCCAGCCGGGGAATGCCTGCGCCTGCCAACTGCACGCCGAGGGCGATCAACATGACCGGCACCATCGCCCCGGCAAGCAGACTGGCCGGTCGTGCGATGACGAGCGGCGGGGAAACGGCGAACGCATTGAAGAGCAGCGCGGGCACGACGGCGATCACGGCGGGCGTCTTCGCCACGGCGAGCAGGGCGCGGAGATTGCTGCCGCGATGCCAGTTCGCCGCGGCGACGCCGATGATAAAGGAGATCGTGGACATCGCGATGAAGTAGATCGTTGCCGCGACAAGCGCGTCCGGCCCGAAGGCGAACTGGACGATCGGCAAACCGAAGTTGCCGACATTCGGGAAAACGGCGATCAGAACGTACGCGCCCGTCATCTCCGGCGACCGTTTGAACAGCCGCGCGACAATGATCGCCGCCACCGCGCAGGCAACCTCGACAACGCTGATATACAAGACGATTCGCCCGGCAGTTGCGGCGTCAATCCGCGAGGTCGTCAGCACGCTGAAAGTGAACGACGGGACAAGCACGAAATAGGCAACGCGTGACAGCGTGCGCGCCTCCAATCCCAGCCGTGGCCCGACCACGTAGCCGATGGCGACCAGCGCGAAGACCGGGATGAGAATATTCAGGTAAATCTGCGGCAGTTGCTCCACGCATCACTCCCGATACCGCGAATAATTGCAGTGCGCCACTATAGCATGCCATGTTTCTTCCTCACCCCCGGCCCCTCTCGTACGGAGCCATTGCGATGGAGAGGGGTTGGGGGTGAGGTTGACCGAGCGCTCATAGCCAACCCCCGCCGTACGTCATAGGTTTACGCTATCAAGATGGCGTAAATCGGTAGGCAAGTCCTCAGATGGCGTTGTGCAGATGCACGGCGAATGGTAGGATGTGGGGAGTAGGAAACACTCAGGTTTCGACGGTATGAGGGTTGAGCAGTGATGCGACCCAAGCAGCAGCAACAGCATCAAGTGCATTTTCAGATAGTGGCGCGCGGCGCGGGCGAGGATTTCGCCCGCCTTTTTGTTGCGCGGGTACGGAAGATGCGGACGTTCAAAGGCGTGCGACGGTACGACGGTACGACGAGGAGGCAAGGAGCGGCATGAGTACGACGACGGCAACGGATTTTGTCCTCAGGATCGGCGGCGAGTCCGGAGATGGCATGGTGACTATCGGCGACATCATCACGGCGGTCGCGGCGGACCACGGCGCGTGGGTGCATACCTTCCGCACCTTCCCGGCGGAGATCCGGGGTGGCCCGGTGCTTTTCCAACTCCACGCGGATATGCGGCCCGTCCTTTCGGTCGGCGATCAGGTGGACGTGCTCGTCACGCTGAACAAGGAAGCGTGGACGCTCAACCACAACGACCTCCGGCCCGATGGCGCGCTGATCTTCGACCCGTCCGAGTACCAGCCGCCCTCGTGGTTCATGGGCTCGAAGTACGAAGTACCCGCCGTCGAACTGGCGAACAAGGCCGGGGCGAAGCGCGGTAAGAACATCGTCATCATCGGCGCGATCGCCAAGCTCTTCGGTCTCGATAAGGAAGTCGCGGAGGAGACGATCCGCAAGAAGCTCGGTAAGCGCGCCGAACTGCTGCAAGGCAACATTGACTCCTTCGAGGCGGGCTACGACTACGCCGGGTCGCTGATGAAGGGGGATCGCTTCGGCTTCACCTTCCCCGAAACGCGCGGCAATGGCGACCGTCTGATTATGAATGGCAACGACGCGATCGTCGCGGGCGCGATCCGCGCGGGCTGCCGCTTCTACGGCGGCTACCCGATCACACCGGCCTCCGACATCATGGAGAAGCTGGCAATCGAACTGCCAATAATCGGTGGCGCGCTCCTCCAGGGCGAGGACGAAATCGCCTCGATCAATGCCTGCCTCGGCGCGTCGTGGGCGGGTGTCAAGTCCATGACGGCGACAGCCGGCCCCGGCCTTTCGCTGATGACCGAGGCGCTCGGCCTCGCCTCGATGGCGGAGATTCCCGTCGTCGTTGTGGACGCGCAGCGCGGCGGCCCGAGCACCGGCCTGCCGACCAAGACCGAGCAGAGCGACCTCAACCTCGCCGTCTACGGCGCGCACGGCGACACGCCACGCATGGTCGTCGCTCCGACCGAAGTTTCCGACTGCTTCCCAACGACGGTCCTGGCATTCAATCTTTCTGAGCGGTACCAGATGCCGGTGCTTCTGCTGTCCGACCAGTCGCTTTCCAGCCGCACCGAAAGCATCGTGCGCCCCGACCTCGAAAATGTCGAAGTCTGGGATCGCATCACCCCCGAGAACGCGGA
>JALYXG010000714.1 GCA_030947205.1 Chloroflexota bacterium | reverse complement strand
GCAGCCTGAGACAGGCGCTATGATCAGGAGGCATTAGCCATGAAGCGGTTAATAATACAGACCTTCGGCAGGCAGTTCGGGCACCCGCGCGGCCCCCTCGGTCAGCTCGTCGCCCGACTGATGCGCAAGGGCAACGCGCCGCTCAACCTCTGGATGGTCGAGCTTTTGGCGGTCGGGCCGCAGGACCGGGTGCTTGAGGTCGGGTTCGGTCCGGGGGTGGCGCTCGCCGCGCTCCTCGCCCGCGCCTCGGATGGTTTCGTCGCGGGCATTGATGCGTCGGGATTGATGGTCCGGCAGGCGCGCTCCCGCCACGGCGATGCGATTGCTGCGGGGCGGCTGGAGATCCGCCAGGGCGATGCCGGCTCTCTGCCCGACGAGGGCGCGACGTTCGACACGGTGTGCGGCACGCATGTCATCTACTTCTGGCCGGACGCGGTCGCCACGGTGCGCGAGTTGCGCCGGGTGCTGCGGCCCGGCGGGACGCTGGCGCTCGCCTACCAGGAGCGGGAGCGCATGCCGCCACCAGCCAAGGCGGGCCTGAGCCAGGCCGGGGCCACGCTGTACGGCCCCGGTGAGGTGGAGCGGGTCGTCCGGGCGGCAGGCTTCGAGGATGTCCGCGTCGAGACGCAGGTCTCCCCGGATGGGCCGGCCGGCTTCTGCGTGTTGGCGACCAAGTAGCTAGCCATCACCGCAGGTCGTGGGATAAAGGTCCGATGAGATTTGCTGCATCCGGGGATGCATGAGATGCGCAAAGGGCTACCCGAAATCGAATCGCGATGGCAGTGCGGTGCGACCGCATCTACGAGCGCGTCGCCTCGCCCGACAAGACGCGTTTAGAGTACGAGGGGGTACCCCACGCGCCGCACAACGACCTGGGTGCGGAGGCGGTCATGGGAGATGTCGCACAGTGGCTCGACCAGCAACGGTCGAGGCAATCAGTCCGTTAGCACCGCGCGTGCGCGATGGACAAGAGTGTCTATGAACCGATAAAGAGGGGTAAATTGGTGAGGAATTTAGTCGCCGACGTTTCGCAATGTACGTACAATGCTGTATACTGCTGCCAACGCGATATTCGGCAAAATGAACCGTCGCTTCTCGCTTCGTGGTGGCTTTGAAATCCGGTTGTGAGGAACAGTATGGCGGGCGACGATGCAATCCGGCAAATCCGCGAGCGACTCGATGTTGTGGAGGTCATCGGCCAGTACACGCAACTGAAGAAAACGGGCAAGACCTACAAAGGTTCGTCGCCCTTTCGCACCGAGCGGACGCCGTCGTTCATCGTCTGGCCGGAAACGCAGACGTGGCGCGATTTTGGGAGCAATGAGGGCGGCGATGTTTTTGGCTTCATTCAGAAGGTCGAAAATCTCGACTTCAAAGATGCACTGACGCTGCTGGCCGAGCGGGCCGGTGTCGCGCTCACTCGCGCGCCGGAAAAGAAGACGAGCACCGAGCAGGAAGAGCGGCGCGAGCGGCTGCTGGCGCTCAACGAAGCGGCCGCGCTCTTCTATCAGCACATCCTCAAGGTGCATCCGCAAGGGCGACCGGGCCGCGCCTATCTGGAAAAACGCGGCATCTCGCTGGAAGTCGCCGAGGATTTCCAACTCGGGTACGCGCCCGACGAGTGGGAAGTCCTCACGCGTCATCTGCACGGACGTGGATACAACCTCGACGACGCGCTGGAAATCGGCCTCCTTTCCCAGCGCGACGGCGGCAAAGGCCCGTACGACCGTTTTCGCGGGCGGTTCCTTTTCCCGATCCGGGACCGGCAGGGCCGCGTCGTCGGTTTCGGCGGACGGGCGCTTTCCGATGAGCAGCAGCCGAAATATCTCAACACGCCGCAGTCGCCATTGTTCGACAAAAGTCATCTTCTGTACGCGATAGACCGTTCGATTGATGCGATCCGCAAGCAACAGGAAGTGGTAATCGTAGAGGGATATGTTGACGCTCTGACGGCGCATCAGTTCGGCTACAAGAATGTCGTGGCGACGATGGGCACCGCGCTGACCGAGCAGCAGGTCGGGCTGGTGAAGCGGCTGACGCCCCGCATTGTCCTTGCCCTCGACGCCGACGCGGCAGGGCAGATGGCGATGCTTCGGGCAGTGGACACATTGCGCAATGCCGTCGGTGACGACGCGGAATACGTCGTTGACGCGCGCGGACTGGTGCGCACGCAGCGGCGGCTTTCCGTGCAAATCAATGTGCTTTCGGTACCGTCCGGCAAAGACCCGGACGAGTTTATCCGCACCGATCCGGGTGCGTGGCCGCCGCTGATCGCCGCCGCCGAACCGATCCTCGATTACGTGATCCGCGCGGCGGTCGCCTCCGG
>JALYXG010000355.1 GCA_030947205.1 Chloroflexota bacterium | reverse complement strand
ATCGTGAAGACCGATCGGCCTACCTGCTTCGGCTTGTATCGCGAGGAATACTTGCGATCTTTCGCCGCAGCCTTGCGCGCCAAACGCGCCTCTGCGTCCATAATCTCCCTCATTTCGACGAATTTCTCTACGCTCCACATTGCCGTCATTCACACCCATCAGTATAAACGCGCGCAGGGTCGAATATCTTCCGCAGTATCGGCTGTCAGGAAGAGTCGGCATCGCTGTTCAAAGGGATTGACGGCCCGGGTAACCGCCATCGAGTTCGTGCCAGGCGACGATGGCTGGTTCGTCCATCCGCCAGCAGAGGTAAACGACGCGACCATCGCGCTCGCTGGGGAAATCCACGAGGCCGATGGCGAGGTCCTTCACCTGAACACCAAGTGCATGGATTGCAGCGATCTCGGTATTGAGACCATGCACGAGCGCATGGAGCTCTTTTTCTAGTTCCTGTGCCCGTTTGGCATGACCATTCACGCGGGCCTGTTGTTGGAGCGCGTTGAATTCGCCCTGCACGGCATCGAGCCTCCCTTTCATCGTCGCGAGTCGCTGAAGATGGGGGCGCACGATGGGCAAGAGCGCGGTCGCTTCCGCGTGCGTGAAAAGCCGGGAAAAATGCGGTTGCTCCGCCATGCCGTCCCTCCTGAACGTCGAGAGCGTAACACCGAGCCACGTTGCGGGCAAACAAATGGGCGGGCATCGTGAAGATGCCTGCCCATTTCATTCGTTACTTGTTGCTGTTACGCGTGGCTCGTTCCTGCTAGGAGTTTGGGTCCTGTCCCTCGGCGAGTTTCTTTAGCCGTTCGAGGTCGGACTGGAGGCGGTGGGTCGGATCGGCAATCAACTTGGAGACGATCTCGCCGACCTTGCCGCCGGGCGGGTCGGTGTAGCCGAGCGAGACGGTCGCCTCGGTCTTGTTCGGGCCCATCGGCTTCAGGGTGACACGACCCTCGTTCTCCAGGTTACCGGAGCCTTCGACGGACTTCCAGGCGATGATGCTGTTCGGCACCTGCTCGGTTGTGATCGCGTCCCATTCGAGCGTCTTGCCCAGGGGGCCGGTCATCTTCCAGTGCGTCTTGTTCGGGCCGATCGTGCTCACTTCCTCGATGTTCTCCATGAAGCGCGGGAACATCTGCGGGTTCGTCCAGATCGCGTACAACCGCTCCACGGGGGCATCAATTTCAATCGTCTTTTCTACCGTCGCCATAGCCGCTGGGGCTCCTTTCCGAAATGCGCCGCAAAAACCACGCCCCGTTCTTCTGAGGCGTGTCAACATGAAAGGAAAAGAGGCAAGATAGGTGCCACGGTGCGGCTTTTCTACGGCATGCGATCCGCTTGACGGCGAATGCTACACTCGGCCCTTATCTCCTTCGTCGTTGCCTGGAAGGATGTCGAACATCGTGCTTCAAACCATCCGCCAGCGTCGCGCTGCATCGGGGGCGTCCGCGTTCGGCGCGCTGCAATCGCGGGCCTTCGCCCTGTTCTGGCCCGCAATCTCCATCGCGCTCACTGGGACATGGATGCGCGCGCTTGTGCAAGGATATTTCGTCTACGACCGCACACGCGATCCGTTCCAGACGGCGCTGGTCCAGTTCTTCCAGGGGCTGCCGGTGCTGGTGCTGTCGCCGCTGGCGGGCGTCGCGGCGGACCGTTTCGACCGCCGGAAGTTGCTCGCGATCATCCAGGTGGCCAACGCGGTGCCGGCGTTCGGAATCGCGGCGCTCAGTGCGCTCGGCCGCCTCGAAGTCTGGCATGTCTACGTGATGGCGACCTGCATCGGCGCAGCGTCGGCGTTCGACTGGCCCGCACGCCTTTCGCTCGTGCCGAATCTCGTGCCGCGCGAGCAGTTGCAGTCCGCCGTCGCCCTCAATTCCGCCTCGTTCAACTTTAGCCGCATCATCGGCCCGGCGATTGGCGGCCTCCTGATTGGCCCGCTCGGCGTGACGGGCTGTTTCTTCATCGCCGCACTCTGCTATATCCCGTTCATCCTCACGCTGCTCACC
Organism: Chloroflexota bacterium; assembly: GCA_030947205.1. Classification (GTDB taxonomy): domain Bacteria; phylum Chloroflexota; class Chloroflexia; order Thermomicrobiales; family JALYUS01; genus JALYUS01. The sequence continues at coordinate 3,199 of JALYXG010000355.1, read as the reverse complement.
GTGCTCCTACGCGTGGACCTCGGGCAACCGACCGGGCAAGATCATCATCCCTTCACGACCCTGCGCGAAGGATACGCATACATCTGGTCGCACAAAACGCTCCGCGCGCTGCTTTCGATTGACCTCATCCCCGTGATGCTCGGCATGACCTATTTCGGCCTGCTGCCCGCCCTCGCGCGCGACGTGCTACACCGGGGGAGTGGGGGCCTCGGCGTCTTGCAGGCGAGCGCGGGGCTTGGCGCGCTGATCGGTGTACTGATCGTCGCGCTGCTAACGGGCGTGCGCGGGCGGGGGAAGATCGTCCTCGGTGGGATGACGGGGTTCGGCCTCGCGCTCCTTTGCTTCGGTTTGTCGCACAACTTTTATCTCTCCTGCGGGATCCTGCTCACGCAGGGGATACTCGCGGACTTGTACGGCTCGATGAACGATACCCTCGTCCAAACAGTGACAGAGGACGCCTATCGCGGGCGGGTGATGGCGGTGTACAGCATGATCTGGGGCCTGACGCCGATCGGCAGCCTTGAAGGCGGCACCCTCGCCCATTTCTTCGGTGTGCGCGCCGCCCTCGCGACGAACGGCTTCCTCGTCATCTGCTTCGGCCTGCTCCTGTGGCGACTTCTTGGCCACATCCGCCGCCTCGACTAACCGGGGAGGATTAACCACGAAGACACGAAGAGAACGAAGATTCCATTCATCATCATCTCTCCCCTTCGTGCTCTTTGTGTCTTCATCGTTCAAGCGGTTTCGATCAGGCGTACCCCCAAACGCGTTCGGCGACGCGGACGATGAGTGCCAACTTCTTGCGCTGGGCGTCCTCGGTGATGGTGTTGCCTTCCATGGTGGAGGCGAAGCCGCACTGGGTGGAAAGGGCGAGTCGCTCGATGGGCACGACGCTGGCGGCGGACTCGATACGGCGCATCAGTTCATCCTCGTCTTCCAGTTCGGACCGCTTGGTCGTCACGAGGCCGAGGACGACCGTCGTGGTCGGCGGGACGAAGCGGAGAGCGGAGAAGTCGCCGGAGCGATAATCGTCATATTCGAGCAAATAGCGGTCGAACGTCAGAGCGCCGAACAAGGCTTCGGCGTAGGCGTCGTACGGCTGTGTGCCAGTGAACATGCTGCGGTAGTTGCCCCGGCAGATGTGGATCGCCGTCACAACTCCTTCAACACCATCGAAGACGCGGTTGTCGAGCGCGGCCATCTCGCGCATCAGGTCGTCCATCTCCGCGAGCATGTTGGGCGGCGCAGTCTCGTGCATCATCGCGAAGTGGGGCGCGTCAATCTGGAGGTAGGCGGCGCCGGCGGCAGCGAGCGCCTTCGCGTCCTCGTGCTCGATGGCGATCAGGTCGTCCATGTAGTCGTCTTTGCTCGCGTACGCCGCATCGGAGCGCCCCTCGACCCAGTAGCGGCGCATCATCGAGGGGCTGGGCATCGTCACCTTGATCGGTGTGTTTGTGTGCCGCCGCGTGAAGGCGTATTCGACATCCACCTGGCTCGCCTTGCGCGTCAGTTTGGCGACGGGCGTCGGCGTGCCGAAGTGCAGTTCGTTCCCTTCTTCGTCGCGGTGGAACCGTTCGTACCCGTAGGGATCGTACCCGTTGGCGACGGCGACGACGGTAGAGAAGAAGAGTTCGCGCCGGAACTCGCCGTCCGTGACGACTGGCATCCCCGCCTCTTCCTGCATCGTCAGCACGTCCATGATCGCGCGATCTTCCAATTCGCGCAGTTCCTCCGGTGACGCCTTGCGCGCGTGGGCGTCGAGCAGGTACTGCGGGCGCAAAAAACTGCCCAGATTGTCGGCGTTGAATTGACTCGCCATCGTGGTTGTCCTCACTGTCGCGCGGCGCGTGCGCCATCAGGGATCGTGAGGAGAGTATACCGCGAAGGGACCTAACCCCCGATATGCGATACTGCCCGAAACGATGCTGACCGTAGCAAAGGAGAGATCTGTGACCGATGATGCGCTCTGCTGGACGCCCGCGACTGAACTGGTCGCCGCCATCCGTGCCCGGCAGCTTTCGCCTGTCGAACTGGTGGATGCGGTGTTGGCGCGGATCGAACGCCTCAACCCGCGACTGCGTGCCTATCTGACGGTAGCAGACGAGCAGGCGCGCGAGGCGGCGTGCGAGGCGGAAGCGGCGGTGCTGTGCGGCGACCCGCTCGGCCCACTGCATGGCATCCCCGTCGCGGTCAAGGATTTGTCGTACACGAAGGGCATCCGCACGACGCGCGGATCGCTCTTGTACGAGGATTTCGTGCCGGATGAGAACCACCCGATTGTCGAGCGACTGCTCGATGCCGGGGCGATCATTGTCGGCAAGACGAACACGCCGGAGTTCGGCTGGAAAGGCGCGACAGACAACCGCCTCGGCGCTCCGTGCGTCAACCCGTGGGACATTGAGCGGACACCCGGTGGATCGTCGGGCGGGAGCGCGGTCGCCGTCGCGGCGGGGATGGCGCCAATTGCGACGGGCAGCGACGGCGTCTGCTCGATCCGCACGCCCGCCAGTTTCTGCGGCATCTTCGGGATGAAGCCCCAGTATGGCCGCATCCCGTCGCCGACCGTCGGCCTCGATGTCGCACACCTCGGCCCGATGACGCGCACGGTGCGCGACGCGGCGCTGATGCTGAACGCGCTGGCCGGGCCGCACAACGCCGACCGCCAATCGCTCCCCGCGAGTGGTGTGGACTACCTCGCGGCGTGCGACGGTGGTATCGCGGGCTTGCGCGTCGCGTGGAGCGCCGACTTCGGCTACATGGCCGTAGACCCGGAGGTGCGCGCGATCACGACCGCCGCCGCCCGCCGATTCGCGGACCTCGGCTGCGCGGTCGAGGAGGCCGACCCCGGCTTCGCCGACCCGCGCCACGCGATTGACGTGTTCTTCCACGGCCTGATCGCGGGCCGCAATGCGCACCTGACGCCGGAGCAACTGGCCCTGATGGACCCTGGCCTCGCAGCGGTCATCGAACGCTACCGCCATCTCGGCGTTGCGGAAATCATGGCCGCGCACGCCGAACGCGAGCAACTCTGGCAGCAGACGTGGCCGTTCTTCGAAACGTACGACCTACTCCTGACGCCGACGGTCGCCTGCCCGCCCTTCGGCCTCAATCGCTTCAGCCCGGAGGCGGTTGACGGGCAGCCCGTCGAGGGCTGGCAGTGGACCGCCGCTACCTATCCCTTCAACCTCACCGGCCAGCC
>JALYXG010000340.1 GCA_030947205.1 Chloroflexota bacterium | reverse complement strand
GCCCCGATCCTTCGATTGGCCTGAATGACTCCCGCACCAATAATCCCGTCGTCGCGGTCGTCGGGCAGGTCTGGGTGGAGGGGTACGCCTTGTATCGCCTTTGGCCGCTCCTGCTCGCGCCGCTGGGGTTTTGGGTGTTGTGGCGGGGAAAGCCAACCAAAATCCTCTGCCTCGTCTGTCTCGTCTGGTTCGGTGTCACGTTGCTTTTCCTGGTGGTCGGGGTACTGGCGGGGCGGTACGTGCGGTACGCGGTGACGGCGATCCCTGCCGTGGCGGTCGGGTCGGGCGTCGCGCTCGGCTTGTTGTGGCAATGGCGGTGGGGAAAAGGTGTGGCGATGGCGCTGTTGGCGGTCAGTATCGTCTCGACGCTGCTTGTCTGGTATGGGCGGATCACGCGGGCGTACCACACATGAGTGAGGATGCACGGGGAACGATCCAAACCCCCCACCCGCCCAAAGGGCACCCGGCTTTCCCTGTGGGGAAGGGGAAGCGAGAGGCGCGACACGCGTCTCTTCTGCTGATCGGGATAGTGTTTGTTGCGCTCGTTGGGCTGGTGGCGGGGATGCAGCGGGCGGAAGCGATGGCGATTGCGTCGGCGAGCGTGGCGTTCGACCATGCATCCACCGACTGGAACGCGGGCGAGCGGGCGGCGGACGGCACGGCGTTCCGGTGGACGGGTGAGGAGTCCACGCTGACCTTCCGGGCGGCGCGACGTGTTCTGCCGACGAATAAACCGTTGACGTTGACGATGCGCTTCGCCGCGCGGCCACCGGGCGCACCGGCGGCGACCGTCACGCTGCTCGCCAACGGGCAGACGCTGGATACGTGGCCGGCGTCGGTCGAGCATCCTGTCGCGGTGGATGTCGCCGCGCTCCTGCGGCGACACGACGAACTGCACGTCACGATCCGCGTTGACAAGACGTATGCGCCGCCGCGCGATGGGCGACAACTCGGCGTGCAACTCGTCGGCGACGCGCGGCTCGCCGCCCGACCCGGCGGCATATCGCTGCCCGCGCCCGATGCGGCGTTGAGCGTCCTCCTGCTCGTCCTGCTCGCCTGGTTCGCGGCGGGGCGGCGCGCGGCTGTCCGTTGGCGTTTGCTCGCGGCGGGCGCGATGGCATGCGCCGCAATCGTCGGCGCCCTCCTTGCCCGCGTGCCGTTCTGGCGCATTGCCATGCCGCTCGAACTCGCGCTCAGCCTCCTCGTCATCGCACTGTGGGTGCAGGAATGGTGGGTCGCGCTGACATGGCCTCTCCGCGCCGTGCAGCACCGGACGCGTCTGGATGACCGTGCGGTGATCGTTGGCGGGGCAATTCTCGCGCTTGTCGGGCAAACAATCGTCGCGCAGCACCCGTGGGGATTTCTCGGTGCAGTCGTTCTGGTGATTGGGTTGGTGGCGATGCTGGCGGGGATGGTGCCTCACCCCCCGGCCCCCTCTCCATCGCGATGGAGAGGGGGAGCCGTAGGGGCGCACAGCCGTGCGCCCTCCCCTCCGGCCCTCAGTCCTCATGCCGCCCAAAGGGCACCCGCAGTCCTCAGTCCTACCCTTAAGATTGCCGCGCTCATCGGGATTGCGGCGCTGGCGGTGGCGTTGCGGCTGACGTTGCTGACGGAGATGCCGGCAAGTCTGTTCAAGGACGAGGGGCGGCACGCGCTGAAGGCGATCCGTATCCTCGACGACTCCACCTACCGGCCGGTGTACGAGCCGGAAATCGCCCTGCCCGCGCTCTTTCTGTATCCGATGGCGCTCGCCTTCAAACTGTTCGGCGTCTCGCTCCTGACGCTGCGCCTGTTCATGGCGATGATGGGTGTCGTAGATGTGCTGCTCTTTTTTCTGCTCAGTCGCCGGTTGTTCGGCACGCGCGTCGCGCTGATCGCCGCCTATCTGTTCGCCGTTTCGTTCTGGGCGTTGCGGATGCAGCGGGTCGCGCTGGCGCCCTGCTTCTCGACGGGGCTGGTGCTGCTCGGCCTCTTCTTGTTCGTGCGGGCGATGCAGATGCGCCGCTGGAGGGATTGGGCACTGGCGGGCGTCGGGGCGGCGGGCACGGTCTACTGCTACCATTCCGGCCCCTTCACGCTCGTCCTGATCGCGCTCGTCGCCCTCGCGCTGCTCGTGCGATCACCGCGTCGCTTCTTCCACTATTGGCTGGCGCGTTTCGCGGTGCTGGCGGTCGTCTTTCTGCTCCTCGCCGCGCCGCTGATCGGGTACGTCGCCCGTCATTTCGATCAATATGCCGCCCGGCCGCGCCAGACGGCGATCCTGTCGGAAGTCAATCTCCGCCGCCTCGGGCAGGATCGTTTCGCCGCGCTGGAGGCGAACATCGCGCCGAACCTCGGCATGTACACTGTGCGCGGCGACCGCGAGGGGAAGCACAACCTGCCGCAGGCGCCGCATCTCGACGCGATCGTCGCCGTCCTCTTTCTCGCCGGGGTGGCTCTCGCGCTGGCCGGGCGGTTGCACGACCCGCCGTCCAGCATGCGCCGCTTTGGGGAGTGGCTGGCGCTCGGTTATCTGGCGGTGATGCTGATTCCCAGCCTGCTCGCTATTGATGCCCCAAACACCCTCCGCGCCTTCGACACCCTCCCGCCCGCCCTGCTGATCGCCGCGCTGGCGATGGACGCGGTGTGGGGGCGGGCGGCCCGCACCCCCGACCCCTCCCCCGCTAGCGGGGGAGGGGAGCTTGATTGCCTAACGGTGCGAACCCCCCTCTCCCGCATGGCGGGGGAGGGGTCGGGGGTGGGGGTCGTACTGCTCGCCATCCTCGCGCTCAACGCGGGGACGTATTTCGGTCTGATGCGGCACGATGGGAAGGAGACGCTGCGCTTCGACACCTACTTCGCGTCGCAGGCGGGGAAGCGAATGGTCGCCGAGGCGGACGTGCGACCCGGCACGACCTTCCTCGTGCCGCGCGCGACGATTGACCGCGATGTTTTCCCTTTCTTCGCGCGCGTGATGGGCGGCACGGGGTCACTCGTCTCGCTGGACGGCATCGCCCCCGCGAGCCTCCCGATACGCTACGTGATCCTGCTCCCGAATGGCACGGGCGATCCGCCGCCGGACGGGGTGATCGCCGCGCTGCCGTGGGCGAAGGGTCTGGAGCGCGTGCCCGGCACGAGCCCGGCGGGCGCGGGCGGCGTCCCGGCGTTCATCGAGTACCGGACGCTGGGGTAAAGCAATGAGCAATGAGCAACGAGCAACGAGTGGGGAACGGGGCGTTCGGAGTAGGGTGATGTCCCTGCTTCGAACCTCGAACCTCGAACCCCGAACCCTTGTCTGGCTCGTGGCGGCGGTGGTTGTGACAGCGGTACTATTGACAGGGGCATATCAGGTACGGCCAACGTATCGGATCGCAGTGGGGAACGCGGCGAGCGATACGGCGCTCGTGCGGGACTTCTACGGGCCGGAGCGCCAACCGGCCACCGATGGTGGCGCGCGGTTCCGGTGGACGCGCGGCAACGGGCAGATCGTGCTCCCCGGCATCGGGCGGGGAGCGGTGGCGGTGGATTTGCTCCTTTCCGGCTCCGCGAACCCCGCGCCCGATACCCGCGTGCTCGCCAATGAGACCGAAATCGCCACGCTTCACCTGACGCCCGATTTCCGCACCTATCATGTTGAGGTGCCCGCCGCACTGATGGCGCACGGCACACTCGAACTGGCCCTCGCGACCGCGCCGTTCACCCCGCGCGGCGACCGGCGCGTGCTGGGGATCGTCGTGCGGGATATCACCGTCCATACCGAGCGCGCCGGATTTGCTCTGCCGCCGGCCCGGATCGCGCTCTCGCTCTGGGTCGGCGCGCTTTGTGTCGCGTTGGCCCTGCTGATCGCCGGGTTCGGTGGGGGCGTCGCCTTCGTGGGCGCGACGGTGGTCGCGGGCGGGATGGCGGCATTCCTCGTCGGCAATCGTTTCTTCCTGACGGTGGACGCGGGTGGCGTCGTGCGCGCCGGGGCATTGATGGTCGCGGCGACGGCGGCGATCCGCTTCCTGTTCGCGCCGCTCTGCCGCCGGGTCGGTCTGGCGACGACCGCGCGGGATGTGCGCTGGCTCGCGCTGATCGGCGGGGCGACGCTCGCGCTGCGTTTCGCGGGAATGCTCCATCCAAGCATCGTCATCGTGGATTTGAAGTTCCACCTCCACCGCTTCGCGGACGTGGCGGACATGCATAGGTTACTCCTGCCGATCCAATCCGCCGAGTTTGGCGGGCGCACGGTGCTCTACGCGCCGACGCCCTACCTTTTCATGCTGCCGCTCGCGTGGATTATCCGCGACCGCGTGCTGATGCTCTTCCTGTTCTCGCTCGGCGTGGACCTCGCGCGCTTCTGCATCCTCTGGCTCGTCGCCCACCGCGTGACGCGCGACTTGCTGGCGGCGAATCTCGTCGTCCTGACAATGGCGCTGATGCCGGTCGGCTGGATCGTGTATTCGTGGGGAACATTCGCCAATGTCTTCGCGGAGGGGACGCTGACGCTCCTGTTCGCCTTGCTCGCGCTCGGCTACGGGCGACTGGCGGGACCGAATCGCCGCCGGTGGTGCGCGGTTTTCGCCGCAGTTATCTGCCTGGCGCTGCTCGCGCATGTCGGCGTTTTCGTGCTGGCGGCGCTCACCGTGGCGCTCTATCTCGCCATGCGACTTGGTCTCGCCTATCTCCCGCCGCGCCCACCCGCGTCCGAGCGGCGTGGCGAGCGGATCGCCGCGTCGCTCTTCGCGCTCGCCGGGCTGGCCGCCGCGCTGGTCGCATTCGCGCTCTTCTACCGCTTCCCCGCGCGCGATCTGCTGGCCGGAAGCCATGCCGCCCCCGTGGAGCAGGAGGCGACCAACACGCGCGCTGCCACCGTGCGCCACGAGTACACCACTGGTGGCGCGACGCCCGACGACCGGATCGGCCTGCCCGCCGTCACGACGTCGCACCTGAGCGTCGCCCTGGTGCGGGAGGCGTGGGAAACGTCGTTCGCCTTTTATCGCGTCTGGCCGGTGCTCGCGTGCATCGCGGGGGCCGTCGTGCTCTGGCGAGCAGGAAGGACTGAGGAAGGGAACATTTCTCCGGTGCTAATTCCGCCGACTGACCACCGGCGCGCGGCGGCGTTGACGATTGCCGTGTGGATGGCGGTCGCGGCGATTATGCTGGTTGTCGGAATCGTCGCGCGGCTGTACGTGCGCTACCCGCTCTTTGCGTTGCCCGCTGTCGCGTTCGGGGGCGGCATCGCGCTCGCCTGGCTCGTGCGGCGGGCGTGGTGGGGCCGCTACCTCGCCGCCGCGCTGCTCGCCTTCTCCGGCATCACAACATTGCTAATGTGGTACGACCGGATTGCGTACGCATTTAAGCCGCTGGTGTGACGAGATGGGAGTCAACAATGCATAATGAGCCGAATCAAATAGACGGCGACGAAACGATCACGTTGTACCGGCCAACCGGGCAGCGGGAATTGGCGTTGGTGCGCGAGAGTGAATATCGGGCGTGGCCGCCGCGCTTGCCGGAGCAGCCGATTTTCTACCCTGTGCTCAACGAGGAATATGCGACGCAGATCGCGCGCGATTGGAACGCGCGCGGCACATCCATCGGCTATGTAACGCGCTTCCGCGTCCGAGCGGACTATCTGCGCCGCTATGACGTGCAGACCGTCGGGGCCCGCGTCCATCAGGAATATTGGATCCCCGCCGAAGACCTCGATGCCTTCAACCGCAATATCGTTGGCCTGATCGAAGTAATCGCCGAGTTCCACCCACCAGAGAAAAACCCATAGACATTTCCCCTCCCCTCTCCATCGCGGGCGCCCTCTGGGCAGTGAGAGGGGCCGGGGGTGAGGTTCCCCTCAATCCCCCACCGCCACCGCTTCGGGCACGAGGGCGGGCGTGAAGGTCACCGCCGTGCGATCAATGCGCAGCGCCAGGACGCCGCCCATCAATGCCACGCCCCCGCCGACGATGAAGGCCAGCGTGTAGGTGCCGAGCGCCGAGCGGATCACTCCGCCGAAGTAGGCGGCGCTCGCCGCGCCGAACTGGTGCGCGCAGAAGATCCAGCCGAAGATGACACCGACGTGCTTGCGGCCGAAGATGTCGGCGGCGAGCGCGGCGGTTGGTGGCACGGTGGCAATATAGTCGAGGCCGAAGAAGACGGCGAAGATCGCCAGCCCGGCGAAGTTGTTGAAAAGTGGCAAGAGGAACAAGGAAAGGCCGCGAAAGGTGTAGTAGATCGCCAGTAACTTACGCGGGTCGTAGCGATCAGTCAGGACGCCGGAGCAGAGCGAGCCGATGAAGTTCATCGCGCCCATCAGGGCGAGCGCGCCGGCGGCGGTCGTCTGGC
>JALYXG010000337.1 GCA_030947205.1 Chloroflexota bacterium | reverse complement strand
GATTTTAACCTCCATCTGACCGGCGACTTCCACGCCGTCACCGCCGCGCACAACCTCGCCGCCGCCTTCCTCGATAACTCGCTTTATCAGGGCAACCCGCTCGATCTCGACCCGCTCGCGGTCGCGTGGCGGCGCGTGCTCGATGTGAATGACCGGGCGCTACGGCAGGTCATCGTTGGACTCGGCGGCAAGGAGAACGGCAGCCCGCGCGAGACCGGCTTCGACATCACCTCGGCATCGGAGATCATGGCGATTCTCGCGCTGACGACGAGCCTCGATGATCTCCGCGCGCGGCTCGGTCGGATCGTCGTCGGCCAGTCCCGCGACCGGAAACCCGTCACGGCGGAGGACCTGCACGTCGCGGGCGCGATGGCGGTGCTCCTCAAAGACGCGATCCAGCCGAACCTGTTGCAAACCCTCGAAAACACGCCCGCGATCGTCCATGCCGGGCCGTTCGGCAATATCGCGCACGGGTGCAGCAGCATCCTCGCCGATCAGATCGGGCTGCGCCTCGCGGATTACGTCGTGACCGAGGCGGGTTTCGGGGCGGACCTCGGCGCGGAAAAGTTCTTCAACATCAAGTGCCGCGCGAGCTGCCTGACGCCGAGTGCGGCCGTACTCGTCGCAACGGTCCGTGCGCTCAAGGCGCACAGTGGCAAGTACCGCGTCGTCGCCGGTAGGCCGCTCGATCCCGGACTGAGCGCGGAAGACTTGCCTGCGCTACGCGATGGGCTGGCGAACCTCGAAAAGCAGATCGAGAACGTCCGGCTCCACGGCGTGCCGGTCGTCGTCGCGATCAATCACTTTCCTACGGACACGGACGCGGAGATCGCGCTCATTCGCGAAGTGGCGCTCAATGCGGGTGCGGCGGAGTGCGCCGTCAGTCGCATCTGGGCGGAAGGCGGGGCGGGCGGGCGCGCGATGGCCGAGGCAGTCGTGCGCGTCGCGGAACAGGGGAGCGACTTCCGTTTCCTTTATCCGCTCGACATCCCGATCAAGGAGAAGATCGCGACGATTGCGACGCGCATCTACGGCGCGGACGGCGTCGCATTCCAGCCGGAGGCGGAACGCAACATCCGCGACATCGAACGGCAGGGCTTCGGGAATCTGCCCGTTTGTATGGCGAAAACGCACTTGTCGCTTTCGCACGACCCGGCGCTGAAGGCGCGACCGTCCGGCTTCACGGTGCCAATCCGCGCGGTGCGGCTTTCCGCTGGTGCGGGTTTCGTGTATCCGCTCGCGGGTGATGTGCGCACGATGCCAGGTCTCGGCGCTGACCCCGCCGGGGCGCATGTTGACCTCGACGCAAATGGGCGTGTCGTCGGACTTTTTTAGCGCGAACGTGTCCGAGCAAAACCGAAGCGGCATGTGACGCGTATCACTAAGTGAGGGGCCGATAGATACGGGCCGGATGGCGTACTGGTACGCATTGTGCTGCTCTGTGAGCAGGTGGCCAGCGGGCGATGAATGCCACCCATATTGCTGCCCTATGTTATGCTTTTTCGTGTATCTCCGGGTGACGGCAATTCGTCACCTGCCACGCGCCCCCGCGCGATCAAAGGATGGTGTCTCATGTCGCACGACGACCTGCACGGTCGCCCCCATTTGCTCACTCCAAACAATCGGGAGCGGAAACCGAATGACCGTAATCCGTTGGATGACCCAAACAAGCGTGTCCCCCGGATACCCCGCAAGTCGGAAGACCCGAACAGCCCGAATAAGTCGCGGTTCCGCCCGCCGGCCTGGGTCTGGTGGATACTTCTCGCGGGACTACTCGTTTGGAATATCCTTGCGCTTGCCAACCCCTTCGCGACGGGCAGCATCGCCATCGGTTACAGCGATTTTCTCAACCAGGTACAGGCGGGGAATGTCAGCGAGGTGACGTTGCAGGATCGCAACACCACCGGGACATTCAGGACTGCCGTGATGGTGCAGAATGGTAGCATCGTGAGCGGACCTGGTGTCGTTGTGCCGCCGACCGCCGCACCGACCGCGACCTCCGGCGGCACGACGACGGCCGCCGCGAAGAGCGTGACGAACTTCAAGACGAGCCTGCCGGTCGTCGAGAACCCGACCTTGCTGCCGCTCATGCAGCAGCAGAATGTCAAGGTGAATGTCAAGGGCACCGATTCGGGCGGCTTTCTCCCGCTCCTGCTCAATCTGCTGATTAGCCTGCTCCCGCTGGCGCTCTTTATCGGCCTCGCCGTCTTCCTCGGTCGGCAGGTAACGCGCGGTCAGCAGGGGATCATGGGCTTCGGCAAGTCGCAGGCGCGCGTCCATGACGCTGAACGACCGCAGGTGACCTTCGGCGATGTTGCGGGCGAAGACGAGGCGAAGCTGGAGCTGACGGAGGTCGTGGACTTCCTGAAAAACCCTGGCAAGTATCACCTGCTCGGTGCGCGGCTGCCGCGTGGTGTACTGCTCGTTGGCCCTCCCGGCACCGGTAAGACGCTGTTGGCGAAGGCCGTCGCGGGCGAATCCGGCGTGCCCTTCTTTAGCGTTTCGGCCTCCGAGTTTGTGGAGATGTTCGTTGGTGTCGGCGCATCGCGCGTCCGCGACCTTTTCAACAAGGCGAAGGCGGCCGCGCCCGCGATCGTCTATGTTGACGAGATTGATGCCGTCGGTCGGCAACGGTTCGCGGGTCTCGGCGGCGGCAACGACGAGCGCGAGCAGACATTGAACCAACTTCTCGTCGAGATGGACGGATTCGATCCGAAACAGGAAGTCGTCGTCCTCGCCTCCACGAACCGGCCGGACGTGCTTGACCCCGCGCTGTTGCGGCCGGGTCGGTTCGACCGCCAGGTGACCGTCGGGTTGCCGGATCGTAAGGGGCGCGAGGCGATCCTGAAGATCCACTCGCGCGGCCTGCCGCTCGCGCCGGATGTCAATCTGAATCGTGTCGCGCAATCTACCCCCGGCTTCGCGGGAGCGGATTTGGCGAACCTCGTCAATGAGTCGGCGTTGCACGCGGCACGCGCCAACCGCCAGCAGATCTTCGCGCGCGACTTCACGGAAGCGCTCGACAAGATCGTCCTCGGCACGGCGCGCGGCCTGATTCTGACGGACCTTGACAAGAAAGTCGTCGCCTACCACGAGGCGGGGCACGCGGTGGCGGCGTATTACTCGCCGAGCACCGACCCGCTGACGAAAGTCTCGATTGTGCCGCGTGGACGCTCCCTGGGCGTGACGATCCAAAGCCCGGAGGAGGATCGTTTTAACTACCCACGGGCGTACCTCCTCAGTCGCCTTGTCGTGATGTTCGGCGGGCGGGCGTCGGAGGAGATCGTGATCGGCGAGATCACGACCGGCGCAGAAAGCGACCTGAAGGAAGCGACCTCACTGGCGCGGCGGATGGTCGGGCTGTGGGGCATGAGCGAGGAGGTCGGCGCGCTCTACCTCGGCACCGGCGAGCAGGACGTCTTCCTCGGCCGCGAACTGACGCGCGACCGCGACTACAGCGAAGATACGATCTCTGCTGCTGACCGCGCGGTGCGCGAGTTGTTGGAGCGCTCGCATCACCGCGCGACCCAGCTGCTGAACGAGCATCGCGCGGCACTCGATGCACTCGCCCAGCGGCTGCTCGACGATGAAACACTCGATCAGGAGCAGGTCTTCCAAGT
>JALYXG010000333.1 GCA_030947205.1 Chloroflexota bacterium | reverse complement strand
CGCGTTGGCTTCCTCCAGACGACGCAATACTTCTACAACGTCCCGAAGGGCGATCCCTTCGGCAGCCAGGCGCCGCTCTTCTACGGGCCGATCCAGCAAGGCAAAGATGGTTGGAATGCGGCCTTCTTCTGCGGATCGAATGCCGTGGTGCGGCGCGAGGCGCTGATGCAGGTGGGCATCACCTCCTATATCCGCGATCTGGACGAGCGGGTGCGGCGCACGCTCCGTGCCGCCACCCACATGCTGCGCAGCGCCGAGAACGAGTTGCCGCGCGACGCCGACCCGCACCTCCGTATGGGCCTGCGCGTCTTGCAGATGGCGGTGCATGACGCGCGCCGCGCGCTGCGCAAGGGTAAAGCGATCCAGGAAGTGACCTGGGATTTTCAGCGCTGCGCCGAGGAGGTCGCCAATCTCTTCGTGATGGACGATCTGGCGGAGATTCGCGCCGCATTGGCGGATATCTCCGACTTCAAGAATGCCGATACCGCCGATCTGGACGACCGCCTGGACGCGATCATCGGCGATGACGCCGCACTCAATGCGCTGGCCGGGCGGACTATCTCGCCGCTCGCCGCGATCGGCGTCGTGCGCGAGTTATTGCTGGCCGTGGACGTTGATCGCGCGGACGAGGCGCATCCGGTCATGCCGATGGCGACGATCTCGGTCACGGAGGACATGGCGACAGCGATGCGGATGCACGCGCTCGGCTGGAAGTCCGTCTACTCGAATGAGACCCATTGCGTCGGCCTCGCACCGGAGGACCTGGGGACCGCGCTGCAACAGCGGCTGCGCTGGGCGCAGGGCACGATCCAGGTGCTGCTGCGCGAGAACCCGTTCGTGCAGCGGGGGCTCTCCCTCGCCCAGCGGCTGATGTACTTCGGGACGATGTGGAGCTACCTTTCGGGCTTCTTCGCCGTCATCTATCTCGCGGCGCCAATCTTCTATCTCTTCTTCGGCTGGATGCCGGTACACGCCTACTCGAATGAGTTCTTCCGCCACTTGCTCCCGTATCTCATCATCAATCAGTTGCTCTTCGTCGTCGTCTCACGGGGGCGGCCGACGTGGCGAGGTCGGCAGCATAGCCTGGCGTTGTTCCCGATCTGGATCACCGCCGTGACGAGCGCGGTGGGTAGCGTCTGCTTCGGGCGCAAGCTCGCCTTCGCGGTCACCTCCAAAACACGCCAGACCGGCGTCTTCTGGCGGCTGGTGCGCTGGCAGATCGCCGTGATGACGCTTCTCGCCGCCGCGAGTGTGTACGGCCTCGCGCGTCTCGCTCTCGGTCTGGCGCATAACAGTGGCGTGATCCTGGTGAATGTCTTCTGGGCAGTCTACGATATTGTGATGCTCTGGGGGGTTATGACGGCGCTCTTCTACAAACCCGCTGAGGAGGAGATGCGCGCGCAAGAGACGCGAACCGATATGACCCTGCCACTGTATCCTCAAATCTCCGAGATCCGGGGCCGCGCATAAGTATGAAGGGGGTTGAGGTGCAAGATCGCCATTCGAGTGCGTCGCCATTTACGACGGCGCGGGCTATATTCCTTTCGCCGCACTACGACGATGTCGTCCTTTCCTGCGGCGGCACCGTCGCGCTGCTTGCCGATCAGGGATGTGAACCGGTCGTTGTCACGGTCTTCGCGGGGGAAGTGCCGGATGAAATCATCACGGACTTTGCGAAGTGGAAGCACAGCCGCTGGGGCGTGACCGGTGTCGAGGAGAATGTGCTGCGCCGCCAGGAGGAGGACCGCGACGCGGTCGGGGTCCTCGGTGCGCGGGCACATTGGCTCGGCTACCCCGACGCGATTTATCGTGGCGACCGTTACCTCTCCGATCCGTCGCTCTTCGGCACGCCGCAAGCGGTCGAGACGGGCCTCGTCATGTTGATCGCCGACGAGATCCGCAGCCTGCCCGAATGGGACGACAACGGGACGGTGTTCGTCCCCCTGGGGATCGGCGAGCACGTTGACCACCAGATCATGTTCGCGGTCGGGCGCTTGCTCGCCGAACGGGGCGCGCGGGTGCTTGCCTATGAGGACTGCCCGTATGCCATCCACACTCCCGCCGGCGTGGATCGCCGACTTGGGGAAGTCGAAGGGGAAATCGGCCCGCCAATGCCGGTTGCCATTGGTATGACGCTGGAACGCCGGATCGAGGCGATCTTTGCATACCGTTCGCAGGTGCCGGTCATCTTCCGCTTCACCCCGGATGTTCCCGGCGCGATCTCAGGTTTCGCGCGGAAGATCGGCGGTCCGCTCGGCCCCGCGGAACGTTTCTGGCCCGTCCTCGGAGCGGCGGCAACAACGACAGTCGGACCCGGCGCGGGCGACCAGGCGCGGCGGATCGCGTAACGCGTGCGACCAGGGACAAGGAGAGAATTGTGCAGGTAACAGTTGATAGACTTGCGGGCGTGACAGCAGTAGTCCATCTGACCGGGCAACTCGACGCGCTCTCCGCGCCCCGCGTCCGGAATGCGCTGGCGAACGCGGTCGCGGGAGGGCATTCCCGGTTGGTGGTTGATCTGGCGAAGGTCGGATTCGTGGACAGTTCGGGCCTCGGCAGCCTGATCAGCGGGCTGAAGGCGGCCCGCATCGCGGGGGGTGACCTGCGCATCGCCCAGCCGAGCAAGCAGGTGAGCGCGGTCCTGACGCTGACGATGCTCGAACGCGTCCTCCACTCCTACCCGACGGTGGCGGACGCCCTAAGCGGCTATTGATCGGGATTGGCTCTCTCCCGCAGGGCGCGGAGAGGCCGACCATACCTTGACCGTGACGCGTTCCGTCGCGAGTGCCTGCCCTCCATGCCGCCACCCTCCTCCGTCCACATCCCCCGTTCTCCGGCGGCGCGTCCTACTGATTCTCGGTCAGCGCTATCAGGTGCGTGACCGGGCAGGTGGTACACATGCGGGCCTTGCAGCGGTCGTTGTAGACGGCGATCAGGCCCTGCTGGAGGCGACCGGTGCGGACGCGGAGGCCATCGGGACCGCCGAGTTGATCGGTCATCGCGCGGGTGACGCTGTTGCCGCGCGTAGCGGGGTAGGCATCCCACGCGCGTTCCGCCGCCGCGACGAGCGGTTCGTTCTCCGTATGCAGCCCGTAGACGAGCGCGAAGGGCACAACGACGTTGACGGCGATCTCACCCGCACGGTCCGCGCCGACGGGACTGGCGTCGCCCGCGAGCAGGTGCGAAGGCGGACGCAAGGTCTGTCGCAGGGCGCGAACGATCAAGCGCGGCTCGTCCGGGAAGGCGAGGAGCGGCGCCGTGCAGATGGCGATCAGCCCTTCCGCCGCGCCGCCGTTAGCGAGCAATGCCGCGAGGGCAAGCAACCGCCTCGCCGGGTGGTTTGCCGGGCGGACGCGCGCCGTCTCCCACGACGCCGACGACAGTGCAGCCGCCCTTCCCGTTGCTTGCCACATATCCCGTAAGACCGCGCCGTGCAGGACGAATC
>JALYXG010000315.1 GCA_030947205.1 Chloroflexota bacterium | reverse complement strand
AACGCCGACGCTCGATGTTGCAGGGGCGCACGATTTCGACCACACGGGCCGCACGGTTGATGTTGTCACCGATCTCGACGCCGCATGGATTCTCGCCGATCTACGCGCGGCGTTGCTCCGGCTCCCGACGTGATCCGGTAGCCGGGTGCCCGACTACCAGAAAGATGCTCACTTCGATGATCGCGACGACGCACAAAGGGGAGAAAACGGTATCCACCCACGAAGCGCGGCATGGCGCGCCGTGGGCACGCTGGCTCGTGCCCACACTGCTGGTGAGCGTACTGCTCCGGGCGGTGATCGTCGCGACGAGCGCGGTGCAAACGACGCCGGACAGCCCCGGCTACGCCGCCCTCACGGACAATCTTCTCCGTCGCCATCTGGCGGACGATCCCGGCGAGCGGACACCGATCTATCCGCTCTTCCTTGCACTCTTCGGCCTCCATCTCCCACTGATCCGGCTGGCGCAGATGGCGCTCGGCATCGGGATCACGGCGGCGCTTTTCTGGCTGGCGTGGCGGGTCACACGGAATGCTCGCATCGCTGCCCTTGTCGCCGCTTGCTACGGCCTCGGCATCACCGCCGTGCTCCACGAAGACGCGATTCTCACCGAAACGCTGGCGACAGCGCTACTCGTCGCCCTCGCCTTCCTCATCTATCAGGTGGAGCGGGCTTCAGCCCAATACGGTTCAGTTACGGGTGATTCCCCGGTGGCAGCAGGCTTTCCAGCCTGCCGTAGGATTTCGCAGGCTAAAGCCTACGCTACCAGGACATGCGCCCTCGGCACAGTGGCGGGGCTGATTGGGCTGACGCGACCGCTGTATGCGTTCCTGCCGGTTGTACTCATTCTTCCCTTCGTCCTGATGCGGCGATTCGGCGGTACCTGGCGCGCGATCGCTTCAGGGATATGTTTGACATTGCTGCCCGCATATCTGCTGCTCGGCGGGTGGTCGGAGTACAACGCGGCGCGCTTCGGTACGTTCGCGCCGACGGTGCTCACGGGATACAACCTGTCGAATCACAGCGGTGGATTCATCGAGGATGCGCCGGAGCGAGACGCGCTGTTGCGGGACATTTACCTGAAGTACCGGGCCGAGACGATCGCGGAAACCGGGTCGCACGTCACGACGATCTGGGCCGCGCGACCGGAAATGCTTGCCCGCACCGGGCTGACGAACGCGCAACTCTCGCAAGCCCTCGCATCACTCTCCCTGCGGCTCTTCGTCCATCAGCCGGTGCGCTACGCGGAAAGCGTGGCGGGTAGTTGGCTGCGGTTCTGGAATTCGCCGGGCGACTGGCGCTGGCAGGGCGCGGACAATACAGTGGTCGGCAGCATCGTCGGCGCGCTCTGGATGGCGCAGCGATGCGGCTTGATTGTCGTGAACGCGCTCTTTCTCCTGCTCATGACGGGTGCGGTGTGCAGCCGCAGACTGCGGGCATGGTGGCAGCCATCGCCGTTGCTCGTCACGCTCTGCGCGGTGGTCTGGGCGACCTCCGTGGTGCAAGCGCTATTGGAATCGGGCAGCAATACGCGCTTCGGCGTCCCGACCCAGCCGCTCGTGGTGTTTGTCGTGATCGTCTCCGCCGCTTTGCGCACCCGCCCCGCACCGTAGGGATAATGTCGTGGCGTCCTTTGTGCGATTCCCATATCGAGGCGCAGGCCGCGCCGTGAAGCGATGGATTCGTAGTGAGGGCGCCCCATGAGCCAATCATCCATGACCTACACCGACCATATGCAGTTGATGGAGCAGTGCATCGCGAACTGTCAGGCGTGCCTCGTCGCCTGCGAGCGGTGCATTGACAGTTGCCTGACGAGCGAGCAGGTGGCAACGATGACCGACTGCATCCGCCTTTGCCGCGATTGCGCGGACACCTGCACACAAAGCGTCCGCTTTATGGCGCGCGGCTCGCATTTTCATGGCAACATCTGCGCCGTCTGTGCGGAAGTCTGCGCGGCGTGCGCGGCGGAGTGCGAGAAGCATCGCGAGGTAGCCGCGTGCCAAACCTGCGCGGAAGCGTGTCGCCGTTGCGAGGAGACGTGCCGCCAGATGGGTCAGATGGCGGTCTGATCCTATCGTTCACGAAACGTTCATCACGCACCGTTTGACGGCAGTGCGCCAATCTCCTACGCTCCTTGAAGACCACATCGCGTGACAGGTCGAAAGGACGGTCCGATGCATCTTCCCCACTGGATACGCATGGCCCCGCAATCGCGGCGACGGATGGCAAGCCTCGTGATGCTCTTCGCCCTCATTACTGGCAGCGCGACGAGTGGCGCGGTCGTGTTGATCGGCAAGCAAGCGGAGGGATGGTTTCTCGTCCCGACGAATCAGTCGGTGCGCGCCGTCGGAAACGTGACGGTGCTCGACCAGCGCCCCGTGGATATGGCGCTCCGACCAGACGGTACGCAACTCGCCGTGATGACCACCAACCTCACCTACCTCCTCAACCCCGCGACGGGCGAGATTACGCAGCAATTCGACAAGCAGGATCGCAATGTCGCAGGTTTGGCGTACAGCCCGGATGGCACACATCTCTACTACGCAAAGGGCAAGGATCATAAGATCGGCGTCGCCGCGATTGACGCGAGCGGCAAGGCAACCGTCGAGGGCGACATTGACACCGGCGCGAAGACCTGGCCCGCCGGCCTTTCCGTCGGCCCCGATGGGACGACCCTCTACGTCGCGCTCTTTGGTACAAACAGCATGGGCATCATCGCGCTCTCCGACCGGACGGTGAAGAAAACCCTGCCGGTCGGCAGTTCGCCCTTCGGCGCATATGTCTCGCCGGATGGCAAGGCCGTCTATACAAGCAACTGGGGCGGCCCACTCCCGCAACCCGGCGACGCCCTTGATCCGCTTTTCCCAGTCAAAGTAGACCCGCAAACGGGCGCGTCCGCCGCCGGGTCGCTCTCCGTCTACGATGTCGCGGCGGACACGATGCGCCCGGAGATTGCCGTTGGGCTGCATCCGACGGCGATGATCTTCAGTAAGGAGTCCTCGCGGCTCTACGTCGCGAACTCGAACGACGACACGATCTCCGTCCTCGACCTGACGGCAGCGAGCGGCGCGAATCCGGAGATCGAGCGCATCTCCGTCCGCCCAAGCGGGCTGCCCTTCGGTTCGATGCCGAACGGCCTCGCTCTTAGCCCCGACCTGACGACGCTCTATGTCGCCAATGGCGGCAACAACGCCGTCGCCGTGATCCGCCTCGATAGCCGCGCCCGCCCGCCGGGGACATATAGCGGCCCGAATGCCGACGCCCCGGCGACGAGCGCCGTGACCGGCTTCATCCCCACCGAGTGGTACCCAATCGCTGTCACCGTTTCGACGGACGGCACGAAACTCGCCATCGCGAACAACAAGGGCGAAGGGTCGCTCGGCACGCCGCAACGCGCGATCCCGAATGGCGGCAAGAGCGTCTTCAGTCTGACCGGCAGCGTCACGTTCGTGGACGTGCCGAATGCCGACCAACTGGCGGCATACACGGCGCAGTTCAATGAGAACAACCAGTATGCCCCGGCGCTCGCCGATTCGCTCCAACCGCCGCGCGCCGATGCCGCCCCCGTGCCCGTGCCCGCGCGCATCGGCGAACCGTCCGTATTCACGCATGTCTTCTACATCATCAAGGAGAACCGGACGTACGATCAGGTCTTCGGCGATATGGGCAAGGGGAATAGCGAGCCGAAACTGGCGCAGTTCCCGCGCAACGTCTCGCCCAACCATCATGCCCTCGCCGACCGCTTCGGACTATTGGACAACTACTACGCCAGTTCCGTGAACAGCGCGGACGGTCACCAATGGACGGACGAGGCGGTCGCCAATGTCTTCGCCGAGCGCGTCTACGGGTTTTTCCCCACCAATAACCCGATGGGCATCACGTCGTATGGCAACAGTTCGCTCGA
>JALYXG010000309.1 GCA_030947205.1 Chloroflexota bacterium | reverse complement strand
CCGGCACCGTCGTCGCGCACGCACCGATCCCAATTGGGCCGCTGCTGGCGATCATCGGCGTGATGGCGTCGCGCTCGTGGACGGTGATCGGCATCGAGGCGTTCATCCCGACGTGGTACAAGTCGCTTGGCTACGGCGCGACCTTTTACGGCCCGCTCGCCACGACCGTCGTCGTCGCCAGCGCCTTCGGGACGATTGGCTCCGGCACGCTGGCGGATCGCTTCGGGCGGCGCGCGGTGATCGTTGGCGCGCTGATCCTGACGGTGCCGGTGATTATCCTGTTCGCGCAGTTCACCGGCCCGATTGGTTTCCTGACGGGCGCGCTCGTTGGCTTCCTCGCCGCCTCGACCGGCCCGCTCATGCTCGTGATGGCACAGCAACTGATGGCCGGGCGCGCCGGGATGGCCTCCGGTCTGATCCTCGGCCTCGGCTTCGTCACCGGCGCGATCGGCGTCCCGGTGATGGGCGCGATGGCCGACGCCTTCGGGATCGCCGCCGCAATGCGCTTTCAGGCGGTGATCGTCCTCATCACCATCGCCGTCGCGTTCTTTTTGCCCTCCGAGGAATACCTTTTTAACCGCACCGAGGCGATCAAGGCCGCCAATCATACCCAGCCGGGCGCCGTTCCGGCCACCGCAAATAAGCAATGAGCAACGAGCAACGAGCGGTAGGGGCGCATAGCATGCGCTCTCTCAAGATGGCGATGCATAATGACTGAACAACAACCTTCCAAGAGACCGAATCCCCGCGTGTTGAGCGGGTTCCGGGATTTCCTGCCGGCGCAGATGCGCGTTCGGCAGCAGGTGACGGGGATTTTGCGCGGTGTCTTCGAGGGGTTCGGCTACGAGCCGCTGGATACGCCGACGCTCGAAGCGATCGAAGTACTGCAAGGAAAAATCGGGCAGGACGAGAAACTACTCTATCGCTTCACCGACCACGGCGGGCGCGAGGTCGGCATGCGCTACGACCTGACGATTCCGCTTGCCCGCGTCGTCGCGATGCATGCAAACGATCTCGTCCTTCCCTTCAAGCGCTATCACATGGGCCCCGTCTGGCGCGCGGACCGACCGCAGAAGGGGCGATTTCGCGAGTTCTGGCAGTGTGACGCCGATGTCGTCGGCACGAAAAGCGTGATCGCCGATGCCGAGGGTGTGGCGATCTATAATGCCGTCCTCGCCGGGTGCGGCTTTTCGGACTACGCGATCCGCGTCAATCACCGTGCCGTCCTCGCCGCCCTCGCGCCGTATGCGGGGCTGCCCGAACAAGACGCGGTGACGCTCATCCGGGCGATAGACAAATTGGACAAGATCGGCCCCGAGGGCGTCAAGGGCGAGATGATGACGCACGGCATCCCCGAAGCGGCGGCGGAGCGCGTGCTTGAATTAGTGAGCATCACCGGCGCGAACGATGTCGTGCTGGCGAAGTTGAACGACCTTCTGAAGGGCATTCCCGCCGCACAAGCCGGACTGGACGATCTCGCGCACCTCTTCGACTATGCCGCCGCGCTCGGCGTGCCGGAGGGCAAGGCGGTCTTCGTCCCCGCGCTCGCCCGCGGGCTGGATTACTACACCGGCCCGGTCTACGAAACGTACGTGCCGGAGGGCGGCGTCGGCTCACTCGGTGGCGGCGGCCGGTACGACAACCTGATCGGCGCACTCGGCGGACGCGATCTGCCCGCGACGGGCATCTCGGTCGGTCTCGAACGGCTGCTTGTCGTCATGGAAGAGCGCGGCATGGCGGGCGCGACGGGAAGCGTCACGCAAGTCCTCGTCGCCATCCTCCCGAACGATGATCCGCTCCCCTCGCTCCAACTCGCGACCGACTTGCGCGCGGCGGGCATCCGCGCCGATGTGACGCTCGACCCGAAGCGGAGCATCCTCGACCAGTTCAAGTACGCGGAGCGCAAGGGCATTCCCTATGTACTGATCGCCGGTTCCGACGAACGCGCGGCGTCCGCCGTCACGATCCGCACCCTCGCCACCCGCGAACAGCAGCAAGTCCCCCGCGCCGACCTCACCTCCACCCTCCAACGCCGCCTGAATACGTAGAGGGATCGTCTATGGAGCGTCATGACAACGAATTGCGGGCGATGTTCGAGGGGGATCAGGCCGATCGGCGGGCGGTCGCGGCGCGGGAGATGACGCAGCCGGAACTGAACCTGCGCGACTACGAACGGCGGCAACGATTGGAAAGTCTTGCGGCGGATCGGGCGCTCCAGAGCGCGGACGATTTCTACTACGCCGCGTACCTCCTCCAGCATGGCACGCTACCGGAGGAGTTCCGCCGCGCGCACGACTTTGCCGCCGAGTCGGTAACGCGCGGCTCCCGCCCGGCGCGCTGGCTCTTCGCCGCCACCCTCGACCGCTGGCTCGTCGCGCTCGGCAAGCCGCAGCAGTACGGCACGCAATACGTCCGCATCGGCGCCCACGGCTACGCGATCTACGAAGTGGAGCCCGAAGTCTCCGACGCCGAGCGCGCGCAGTACGACGTGCCACCGCTCGATGAGCAACTGCGGATGCTCACCGAGAAAAACGGCGGCTGGCCCGTGCCGTGGGTGCAGCGCGTCAATGGCAAACTGCAAATCATCGAACCCGAGGACGCCCCGGACGCCGGCCCGGTCCATCTCCTCATCCCGAAAGACCCGCACGCGCACTAATTATCGCAGCGCGCATCGCCGCATCCCGTGGGAGATGCCGTAGAATAGCGGCAGGGATGCGGAAAATTGTCCGTGTATGAGTTCGTGAAGGGGGAAGCACACGATGGCAGCGCTCGCGAATGCACAAGAGGCGATCGAGGAACTGCGCCAGGTCCGGCAGGCCCGGCTGTACCGGCCCGATCCCGTACCGGACGACGTGCTGGCCCAACTGCTCGAGGTTGCGCGCTGGACGGGAAGCGCGCGCAACACCCAGCCCTGGCATTTTATCGTTGTGACGGACAAGGAGCAATTGCGGCAAATCAGCGAGCTGCGCACGCCGATCACCTGGGTGGCCGACGCACCGCTCGCGATTGCCATCGTGCTCGATGGCGCGAGCGAGACGAGCGAAGTCTACGATGAGGGGCGCGTTACCGAGCGCCTGCTCTACGCGGCGCGCGTCCTCGGGCTGGGTGGTGGCACCGCCTGGTTCGGCGATGAAGCGGGGCAGCAGAAGGCCAAGGCATTGCTGGGCATCCCGACCGAGCACATCGCGCATTCGGTCGTCGTCATCGGCTATCCCACCACTCTGAAAGATCACCGACCGAACGCGAACACACCCGGACGCAAGCCGCTTTCCGAGATCGTCAGCTACGGTCGGATGGGCGAATCGAAGGCGTAGCCGCCACACATAGACGAGCGACAAGAGGCGGGACAGCCGATACTGTCCCGCCTCTTGTCGTGCGCCGAGGTTTGCCTTCCGCTATCGGCGATTTTTACTGCCGCGCACCCATCGCGTTTTGCATGTACGAGACATTTGGTGGCACCTGGCGGTCATCCACGAGCTGATAGCCGATACCCCGAATCGTCACGATCCGCTCCGCACCGACCTTGCGCCGTAGCCTGCTTACGGTAGCATCGAGGGCGTTCTGACCGTCCAGGTCGGCGTGCGGCATCGGGATCATCGCCAGCCGCTCCCGCGCGACCGGGCGGTTGCGCGCGGCGAAGAGCATGCGGAAGAGTCGGTACTCGCTGACCGACAGGCGGATCGGCGTGCCGCCGACAATCGAGACGAGATGCGCCGCCTCATCGAGCCAGTAATCGCTGCGATGAAGATCGTCCTGCACGCCGAAGCGCACGCGGATTACCGCCGCGAGCCGCGCCACCATCTCCTCGATCATCACCGGCAGCGGCAGAAAATCGTCCGCGCCCGCCTGCAGGGCGGTCTGGATCACGGCGGGTGAGGACTCCGGGCTGAAGACGACGACGGGCAAGGCGAGCACGCTCG